>NZ_BAABIL010000814.1:0-2172 GCF_039542765.1 Kineococcus glutinatus | reverse complement strand
GCTCCTGGCCCGCGACCTCGGTGCGCGCACCGCGGCCGGCGCGACCGGCGCCTGAGGCCGCGCCCCGCCGCCCCGCCGGGCGGCGGGGTGCTCAGGCCGGTTGGCAGGTTGGGCACCAGTTGAGGTGCCGCGCCACGAGCAGGGCGTGCCGCACCGGCGTGCCGCACACCCGGCACGGCTCGCCGGTGCGGCGGAAGACGTAGAAGCGGTCCCCGCGCCCGGGCACCGCGCGGGCCGCCTCCCGGTCGGCCGGGCGGGTCGTCTCGATGCGCCCGTCCCGCACCCCCTCGGTCATCATCACGACCAGGTCGTCCCAGACGGCCTCCCACCGCTCGCGGGCGAGCTCGCGGCCGGGGAGGTAGGGGTCGATCCCCTGCCGGAACAGCACCTCCGCCCGGTAGATGGCACCCACGCCGGAGACGACGTCCTGCTGCATGAGCAGCGCACCGATCACGGTGCGGGAGCGGCTGATCCGCCGCCACGCCGCCTCCGGGTCGGCGTCGGCCCGCAGCGGGTCCGGCCCGAGCCGCGCGCGCAGGGCCGCCTCGCCGCCCTCGTCGGGCACCTCGCAGGCGGTGGGCCCGCGCAGCTCGGCCCAGCCGCCGGTGCCGCGCAGCCGGGCCCGCACGGTGCCGCGCACCGGCGGGGCCTGGCCGTCGCCCGTCGTCCACGACCCGTAGAGGCCCAGGTGCACGTGCAGCACCCGGCCCGGGCCGAAGTGCAGCAGGAGGTGCTTGCCGTGCGCCTCGGCCCCGCGCAGCACGGTGCCGTCCAGCAGCGCGGCACCGGCGGCGAAGCGGCCCTGCGGGCTGTCCACCGCCACGGGCCCCGCCGCGAAGCGGGACCCCAGCTCGGCGGCGTTGCGGTGGACGGTGTGGCCCTCGGGCACGCGGGGGTTCCTCTCAGGCGGGCTCGCCGGGCAGCGGGGGCAGCTCGCCGGTCTCCTCGAACCGGGTGAGCATCTCGATGCGCCGGACGTGGCGGGGGTCGTTCGAGAACTCGGTGGTGACGAAGGCGTCGGCGATCTGCGCCGCCGTCTCCAGGTCGTGCATGCGGGCCCCGATGCCCACGACCTGGGCGTCGTTGTGCTCGCGGGCCAGCTGCGCCGTCTGCACCGACCAGGCCAGGGCGGCGCGGATGCCGGGCACCGCGTTCGCGGCCAGCTGCTCGCCGTTGCCGGAGCCGCCGATGACGATGCCCAGCGTGCCCGGCTCGGCGGCCACCGCCTGCGCCGCGCGCAGGCAGAACGGCGGGTAGTCGTCGGCGGCGTCGTAGACGTGCGCCCCGTGGTCGACGACCTCGTGCCCGGCGGCGCGCAGGTGGCCGACGAGGTGTTCCTTGAGCTCGAAGCCGGCGTGGTCGGTGCCGATGTGAACGCGCATGGCGCAAGCCTCCCAGGCACCGCGCCGGGGGCGGGCGCGAGGGTGCGCCCGCCCCCGCGCGGTGCCCGGGAGCGCCGGCTCAGTCGAAGACCGGCCCCCGGGTGCGGGTGCGCTTGAGCTCGAAGAAGCCGGGGGTGCCCGCCACGAGGACGCAGCCGTCCCACAGCCGCCCCGCCGCCTCGCCCTTGGGCGCCGGCGTCACCACCGGGCCGAAGAACGCGACGTCGCCGAACGCCACCACCGGGGTGCCCACGTCCTCGCCCACCCTGCCGATGCCCTCCGCGTGCGAGGCGCGCAGCTGCTCGTCGTAGGTGTCGGAGGTGGCGTACCGGGCCAGCCCGGCGGGCAGGCCGACCTCCTCCAGCGCGCCGGCGACGACGCGGTCGAAGTCGTCGTCGCCACCGGGGTGGATGCGGTTGCCCATCGCGGTGTACAGCGGCAGCACGACGTCCTCGCCGTGCTCGACGCGGGCGGCCGTCACCACGCGCACCGGGCCCCAGCCCTTCGTCATCAGCTCCCGGTACTGCTCCGGCAGGTCGCGGCCCTCGTTGAGCACCGACAGGCTCATGACGTGCCAGCGCACCTCGATGTCGCGGACGCGCTCCACCTCCAGGATCCAGCGGGAGGTCATCCACGCCCACGGGCACAGCGGGTCGAACCAGAAGTCGGCCACCCGGCGGTCGGTGCCCGCCCCGGCGGCGGGGGCGCTGCTCTCGGTCGTCGTCATGGGCACATCCTCGCCGCGGCCCCGGTGCCGCGCCCGCCGACCCCGCCGCGGCCGCCCGCAGGC
>NZ_BAABIL010000813.1:0-1269 GCF_039542765.1 Kineococcus glutinatus | reverse complement strand
CAGCAGAGCGGGGGCGACGACGAGGCAGCCGGGCAGCACGCGCCGCTGCGAGGGACCGGTGACGGCCCGCACCGCGTGCGGCACGGCCAGGCCGATGAACCACAGCGGGCCGGCCACCGCCGTGGCGCCCCCGCACAGCAGCGTGATGGCCAGCGCGGTGAGGACGCGGGTGTGGCCGGTGCGCGCGCCCAGGGCGCGGCCGCTGTCCTCGCCGAGGGCCAGGGCGTCGAGGGCGCGGGTCTGGGTCAGGGCCAGCACGACGCCCGCGGCGATGAACGGCCCGATGTCCCGCAGCGTGGCCCAGTCCGCCCCGGCCAGGGCGCCGACCTGCCAGGAGCGGTAGCGGTCGAAGGTCTCCGGCTGCAGCAGCACGAGCGCGCTCGTCAGGGCCAGCAGCACCGCGCTGACGGCCGTGCCCGCCAGCGCCAGGCGGACCGGTGTGGCGCCGCTGCGACCGGTCGCCCCGATGAGGTAGACGACCACGGCGGCGGCCGCGGCCCCGGCCATCGCGCTCCAGCCGATGGCCGCCGTGCTGGTCAGGCCGAGCACGCCCACGGCGACGGCCATGGCCGCGGCGGCCCCGTTGTTGACGCCGAGCAGGCCCGGGTCGGCCAGCGGGTTGCGGGTCAGGGCCTGCATCAGGGCGCCCGCCAGGCCGAGGGCCGCCCCGACGGCCAGGCCGGCCACCGTCCGCGGCAGCCGCAGCTCCCGCACGACGAGGCCGTCGGCGGAGGTGTCGGAGCCGGCGAGGGCGTCCACGAACGTGCCCAGCGGCGCGGCGCGGGCGCCCACGGCGAGGCTGAGGCCCACGACGAGCAGCAGCACGGCGAGGACGAACAGCAGCCAGGCCAGCGGCCGGCCCCGCCGCCGGCCCGGCGCGGGGGCGCGTGCCGGTCCCGGCGCGGCGGGCCGGTCCGCGGTGGTCGTCATGTGGCGAGGTTATCCGCAGTGAGGTTAGCCTTCCCAATTCGACGGCAGGTCCGCCGCTCCAGCTCGGCGGCTGTGCCGCCGATGGGTGCATGGGGCACACTTGTCCCCGGCGGGCGCGCTGGAGCAGCGGCGCCCGCGGTCGAGTGCGATGCGCCGCAGGCGCCGGAAGTCCCAGCGAGTCCCTCCACAGCGAGCGGGGTCGATCGTTCGACGGCCACCCCGACACCACCTGCAGAGAGGCTCGCCCGTGAGCACGCCCACGTCCCGACCCGCCCCCGGCACCACCCCCGCCACCCCGCGCCGCCGGCGCGCGACCTCCGCCGCCGGCCCCGCCGCGGC
>NZ_BAABIL010000812.1:0-1185 GCF_039542765.1 Kineococcus glutinatus | reverse complement strand
CCGTCACCTACAGCCGCAAGGTGTTCGTGCCGCTCACCCGGCTGTGCCGCGACCGCTGCCACTACTGCACCTTCGCGACGGTCCCGCACCGGCTGCCCGCGCCGTTCCTGTCGCCCGACGAGGTCCTCGACATCGCCCGGGCCGGCGCCGCGGCCGGCTGCAAGGAGGCGCTGTTCACCCTCGGCGACCGCCCCGAGGACCGCTGGCCCGCGGCGCGGGAGTGGCTGGACGCCCACGGCTACGACGACACCCTGTCCTACGTGCGGGCGATGGCCGTGCGGGTGCTGGAGGAGACCGGCCTGCTGCCGCACCTCAACCCCGGGGTGATGAGCTGGGCGGAGCTGCAGCGGCTCAAGCCGGTGGCCCCCTCGATGGGGATGATGCTGGAGACCACCTCCCGGCGGCTGTTCGAGCAGCCGGGCGGGCCGCACTTCGGCTCCCCGGACAAGGACCCCGCCGTGCGGCTGCGCGTGCTGGAAGACGCCGGCCGGGTCGGGGTGCCCTTCACCACCGGCATCCTCGTCGGCATCGGGGAGACCCCCGCCGAGCGCGTCGACTCCCTGCTGGCGATCCGCCGCGTCGCGCGGGAGTACCGCGGCGTGCAGGAGGTCATCGTGCAGAACTTCCGCGCCAAGGACGACACCGCGATGCGCTCGGCGGCCGACCTCGGCCACGAGGAGTACCTCGCGACGATCGCGGTGGCCCGGCTGCTGCTGGGACCGGCGGTGAGCCTGCAGGCCCCGCCGAACCTGTCCGACCCGGCCGGGCTGCACGACCTGCTGGCCGCCGGCGTCGACGACTGGGGCGGCGTCTCACCCCTGACCCCCGACCACGTCAACCCCGAGCGGCCCTGGCCGCACCTGGACGACCTCGCGCGCTGGACGGGCGAGGCGGGGCTGGCGCTGGCCGAGCGGCTCACCGCCCACCCGCGCTTCGTGCTGGGCTCCCTCACCCGCGACGAGGCGTGGATCGACCCGCGGCTGCACCCGCACGTGGCGGCGCTGGCGGCGCCGGGCAGCGGCCTGGCCGCCGAGGGCGCGCGGCCGGTGGGCCTGCCCTGGCAGGAGCGCGACGGCGGCGGCCTGGCGGCCGGCTGGGGGCGCACCGGCCTGCACGCGGAGGTCGACACCACCGGCCGCACCGGTGACCGGCGCGGGGACTTCGACGAGGTGTACGGCGACTGGG
>NZ_BAABIL010000811.1:0-612 GCF_039542765.1 Kineococcus glutinatus | reverse complement strand
GACCATCAACACGATGGTCGACCAGCTGTCCAGCTTCGCCGACGAGGTGACGCGCGTGGCCCGCGAGGTCGGCACCGAGGGACGCCTCGGCGGGCAGGCGCAGGTCAAGGGCGTTTCGGGCACCTGGCGCGACCTCACCGACAACGTGAACTTCATGGCGGCCAACCTGACGGGCCAGGTGCGCAACATCGCCCAGGTCGCGACGGCGGTGGCGCAGGGCGACCTGAGCCAGAAGATCACCGTGGACGCGCAGGGCGAGATCCTCGGCCTCAAGAACGTCGTGAACACGATGGTCGACCAGCTGTCCGGCTTCGCGGCCGAGGTGACGCGCGTGGCGCGCGAGGTGGGCACCGAGGGCAAGCTGGCCGGCCAGGCGCAGGTCAAGGGCGTCTCGGGCACCTGGCGCGACCTCACCGACTCCGTGAACTTCATGGCCTCGAACCTGACCAGCCAGGTCCGCAACATCGCGCTGGTGACGACGGCGGTGGCGCAGGGCGACCTGTCCCAGAAGATCACCGTGGACGCGCAGGGCGAGATCCTGGACCTCAAGAGCACCGTGAACACGATGGTCGACCAGCTGTCCAGCTTCGCGGCCGAGGTGACGCGCGTGGC
>NZ_BAABIL010000810.1:0-646 GCF_039542765.1 Kineococcus glutinatus | reverse complement strand
TGGCGGCCGTGACCGCCACCGGTCTCGTCCTGTTCAACGTCGCCCTCGTGCGGGGCGCCGCCCACGCCGAGCCCGCCGTGTTCGGGGTGGCCGTGGCCTCCGTGCCGCTCGTCCTGGCGCTGGCCGGCCCGCTGCTGGAGGGCCGGCGCCCCCACCCCGCGACGCTGGCGGCCGCGCTCGTCGTCACCGCCGGCGCCGCGCTCGTGCAGGGCACCGGCCGCAGCGACGCCACCGGCCTGGCGCTGGCCGTCGTGGTGCTGCTCTGCGAGGTCGGCTTCACCCTGCTCGCCGTGCCGGTGCTGCAGCGGCTGGGCCCCTGGGGCGTCTCCGTGCACACGACGTGGCTGGCCGCGGCCGCCTTCGGTGCCGCCGCCCTCTGCGGGGTGGACGCCGTGCCCGCCGGCCGGCTGCTGCAGCCCGGCCACCTCGCCGCCACGGCCTACCTCGCCGTGGCCGTCACCGCCGTCGCGTTCGTGCTCTGGTACTCCGGCGTGCGCACCCTCGGGGCCGGGCGCGCCGGGCTGCTCACCGGCCTGGCGCCCGTCTCCGCGGCCCTCAGCGGGGTGCTGCTCGGCGGCCCCGTCCCCCCGGCGCCGGTGTGGGCGGGCATCGCCGCGGTCGCCGCCGGGCTCGCGCTGGGGCTGCG
>NZ_BAABIL010000809.1:0-1179 GCF_039542765.1 Kineococcus glutinatus | reverse complement strand
CCGTGCTGCGCAGCGGCGCCGCGAGCACGCCGCTGTCGGTGGACGACCCGCCCGAGCGGTTGCGCGCCCTCGTCGCGGCCCGCCGCCCCGCCCTCGTGCTGACCGCCGCCGACGGCGCCCCGCACCTCGGCGACGTCCCGCACCTGGCGGTGCCGGACTGCACCGGCCCGCAGGCCGGGACCGTCGGCGCCGCGACCACCGGGCCCCTGCCCGCGCCGCACCCGGACGCCCTGGCCTACGTCATCCACACCTCCGGTTCCACGGGCGCGCCCAAGGGCGTCGCGGTGTCGCACCGGTCGCTGGCGCACCTCGTCGACCACCACCGCCGGACCCTCGTCGAGCCGCTGGCCGCCGGCGTCCCGGGCGGGCGGCTGCGGGTCGCGCACGCCCTGCCGTTCGTGTTCGACGGCTCCTGGGAGGCGCTGCTCCTGCTGCTGCTGGGCCACGAGCTGCACCTGCTGGACGCCGACACGTACCGCGACGCCGACCGCCTCGCCGCGGCCGTGCGCGAGCGGGGCCTGCAGTACCTGGACTCCACCCCCACGATGTGGGAGGCGCTGGCCGACACCGGCCTGCTCGACGGCGCCGGACCGGACGGCGCCGGCCTGCCGCTGCGCGCCGCCCTCGTCGGCGGCGAGGCGTGCCCGCCCGCGCTGTGGCACCGGCTGCGCGCCGTGCCCGGCCTGGTGGTGCGCAACCTCTACGGCCCCACCGAGTTCACCGTGGACGCCGTGGGCGCCGACGCCGTGCAGTCCGCCGACCCCGTCATCGGCCGCCCCCTGACCGACACCGCCGCGCACGTCCTGGACGGCTGCCTGCAGCCCGTCGCCGACGGGGTGGCCGGCGAGCTGTACCTGGCCGGTCCGCAGCTGGCGCGCGGTTACGCCGGCCGGCCCGACCTGACCGCCGAGCGGTTCGTCGCCGACCCGTCCGGCCCGCCCGGCGCGCGGATGTACCGCACCGGCGACCGGGTGCGCCGGCGCCCCGACGGGCAGCTGGAGTACCTGGGCCGCACCGACGACCAGGTGAAGGTGCGGGGTTTCCGCATCGAGCCCGGCGAGGTGGGGGCCGCGCTGACGCGGGTCTCCGGCCTCGCGCAGGCCGCGGTCGTGGCCTGCGCCGACGCCGGCCCCGCCCGGCTCGTCGGCTACGTCGTGCCCGCCCGCGGCGCCGACGTCC
>NZ_BAABIL010000808.1:0-2500 GCF_039542765.1 Kineococcus glutinatus | reverse complement strand
GGTCGGCGCGCTCGTCGGCGCACTGGTCGGCGCACTGGTCGGCGCGCTCGTCGGCGTCGCGGTCGGCGTCGCGGTCGCGGTCGGCGTCGCGGTCGGCGTCGCGGTCGGCGTCGCGGTCGGCGTCGGGGTCGGCGTCGGCGTCGGCGTCACGCCGGCGCCGTCCCCGAGGAAGAAGCTGGGGTGCGGGGGCTGGTTGTAGCCGGAGTTCTGCCACGCGAGGGCCGTGCGGTACTGCGCGTCGTGCACGAGGGTCGTCAGGCGCAGCTCGGTGGGGTGGGGCGTGGTGTAGATGCGCAGGGCGGAGCTGTCGGACGTGCGCCAGACGACCTCCTCCCGCCAGTCGCCGAGGACGTCACCGGACAGCGCCGCGTTGGCCTTGGTGCTGTTGTTGGCCGAGACACCCGTGCCGGTGAGCAGCCGGGTCTCGCCCTGCGGGCCGTACTTGTCGATGCGGGTGCGGTCGAGCAGTTCGCGCACCGGGTCGCCGTCCCACCAGACGAGGGAGTTCATCGACGACGGCCGGCGCCCGACGACCTGGCCGGTGGTGTCCTGGATGCCGTCGGCGCCGTAGGACCACGACTCCGCACCGGGGCTGCCGGCCCAGATGTCGGCGGACACCCCGCGCCCGTTGTCGAACCCGCCGGGGGTGGACCACAGGACCTGCCCGGTGCGGGCGTCGGCCATCCAGGACGACGGCCTGCTCGTCCTCTCGTCGACCTTGAACACCTCCAGGCCGGGGCGGGCGGGGTCCAGGTCACCGACGTGCATGGCGTCGCCGTGGCCGTTGTCGGTGTTCCACAGGCCCAGGCCGGTGTCGTCCACGGCCATCGACCCGTAGACGACCTCGTCCCTGCCGTCGGCGTCCACGTCGGCGACGGAGAGGCTGTGGTTGCCCTGGGCGGCGTAGCCCCCGTTGCCCGGCGTGTCGGTGTCGAAGCGCCAGCGCTGGGTGAACCTGCCGTCGCGGAAGTCCCAGGCGGTGAGGACGGTGCGGCTGTAGTAGCCGCGCGCCTCGACGAGGCTGGGGCGCTGGCCGTCCAGGTAGGCGGTGGCGGCGAGGAACCGGTCGACGCGGTTGCCGTAGCTGTCGCCCCACGCGGACACGGTGCCCCGCGCGGCGACGTAGGCCACGGTGTCCAGCGCCGCGCCGGTGAGCCCGTCGAACATGGTGAGGAACTCCGGTCCCGACAGGACGTAGCCCTTGGCGGTGCGGTGGTCGGCCTGCGCGTCGCCGATCACCGCACCGGCGCCGTCCACTGTGCCGTCGGCGGTCTTCACCGCGACCTCGGCGCGCCCGTCGCCGTCGTAGTCGTAGACCTGGAACTGGGTGTAGTGCGCGCCGGCGCGGATGTTCCGGCCGAGGTCGATGCGCCACAGCCGGGTGCCGTCGAGCCGGTAGGCGTCGAGCAGCACGTTGCCGGTGTAGCCGCCCTGGGAGTTGTCCTTGGCGTTGCTCGGGTCCCACTTGACGATGAACTCGTACTGCCCGTCGCCGTCCACGTCACCGACGCTGGTGTCGTTGGCCGAGTACGTGTAGGCCACCCCGTCGGGCGTGGTGCCGCCCGCGGGGACCTGCAGCGGCACGTCGAGGTAGCCCTCGGCGAAGCGCAGGGCCGGGGCCGAGGCCGCCTGCGCCACGCCGTCGACGACGGCGCGCACGGTGTACGTGGCGTCGGCGGCGGCACCGCCGTCCCAGTAGTTCGTCGCCCCGGTCAGCGGTTCGGCGTTGAGGCGCGTCGTACCGCGGTAGACGTCGAAGGCGACGTCGGAGGGGTCGGTGGCCAGCAGGCGCCAGGTCACCAGGTTGCCGGCGCCGGAGCGGACGCTGACGGCCCCGCGGTCGAGGCGCTCCAGCTGCCGGCCCGCCACGGTGGCGGTCGGCGTGACGGCCGTCGTCGAGGCTGCGACCTGCGAGGACGCGGCCGGGTCGGCGCTCGCGCTCACGGCCGGCGCCGCCAGGACCGCGCCGGTCACCAGGCAGGCGAGGGCGGCGCGGGACCGGCGACCGGTGGCGGTGGCCGGGGCGGGGGTCGCCGCGGCGGCCGGGCTGGTGAGCTCGAGGTGGGATTTCACGGTGACGAGACAATCACCCAGCGCTACACAGCGCCGGGCACCGTGCTCGCCCACCACCCGCCCGGCGCACGCCGCGTCACCCTGACGGCCCCGTCCGCGTCACGCACCGGGGCACGGCGCGGGGCCGCACGCACGGTGGACCCCGAGCTTCCGACCAGCGGAAGTCGCTGCTGCCACCGGCGCGCCGGGGTGTTCTCATGCCGTTGCCCGCCGCACGCGCGAGGGGCGCACCCACCACCGTCGAGGGAGACACCGTGGCCCAGGACACCGCCGTCGAGGCGACCACCGCCGCCCCCACCGGTCCCCTGCTGGGCCCGGGTTCCTGGCAGGAGCGGATCAAGAGCGACGGCTGGCGGGCCGGGGGCGGCGGGACGATCGAGGTGGTCGAGCCGGCCACCGGGGGCGTCCTGGCCCGCGCCGGCCGGGC
>NZ_BAABIL010000807.1:0-2871 GCF_039542765.1 Kineococcus glutinatus | reverse complement strand
CGACGGCACCGCCGGCGGGGCGGGCGCGCTGCAGTCCCTGGTGTCCCGGTTGCGCCGTGCCCTGGCCGGCGCCGTGGTCGTGGAGCAGTCCGGCCCGGGCTACCGGCTGGTGCTCGACCCGGCCGCCGTGGACACCGCCCGCTTCGCCGCCGCGGCCGCCGCCGGGCGCGAGGCCCTCACCCGCGGGGACGCCGAGGAGGCCGCGGCGCTGCTGGCCGAGGGCCTGGCGCTGTGGCGGGGACCGGCGCTGGCCGACCTCGACCAGCCGGCGGAGGCGGCCCGCTGGGAGGAGCTGCGCCTGGAGGCGGTGGCCGACCGCGCCGAGGCCGACCTGCGCCGCGGCGCGCTCACCGGCCTGACCGCCGAGCTGGGGGCGCTGAGCCGGCAGCACCCGCACCAGGAACGCCTCGCCGCGCTGCGGGTGCGGGCCCTGCACGCCGCGGGCCGCTCCGCCGAGGCGCTCACCGCCTACGAGGAGGTCCGCGCCCGCCTCGCCGAGGAGCTGGGCGCCGATCCGTCCGCCGTGCTGCGGGCAGCGCACCTGGAGGTGCTGCGGGCGGCGGACGCGGACCCCACCACGCCCACCGCCCACCCCGCGCCCACCCGTGCCGCGCCGGTCGCCGGCCCGCCGCGGACCGGACCCGCGCCGGGGGCCCTCCCCCACCCGCTGACCAGCTTCGTGGGCCGGGAGGCCGACGCCGGGCGGGTCGCCGGGCTGCTGGAGCGCGTCCGGCTGGTGACCCTCGTCGGGCCCGGTGGCGCGGGCAAGACCCGGCTGGCCACCGAGGTGGCGCGCCGGGTCGGCGCCGCCCGCCCGCGCCCCGTGCACCTGGTCACCCTGGCCCCCGTCGCCGACCCGCGCGACGTCGTGTCGGCGGTGGCCGACGCCGTGGGGGTCGCGGCCGCGCGGGAGGTGCTGCGGGCGGAGCGCAGCACACCCCCCGACAGCCGCCGCCGCCTGCTGGACACCCTCGCCGACCGCGACGTGCTGCTCGTCGTCGACAACTGCGAGCACGTCGTCGACGCCACCGCGGCCCTCGTGGAGGAGCTGCTGGCCCGCTGCCCGCGGGTGCGGGTGCTCGCGACGAGCCGGGAGGCCCTCGGCGTCGACGGGGAGGTGCTGCACCCGCTCGGGCCGCTGCCGGTGCCCGAGGAGGACGCGGACGCCGCCGGGGCGCTGCGCAGCCCCGCGGTGCGGCTGTTCGCCGACCGCGCCGCCGCCGCCAGCCCCGACTTCACCGTGGACGCCTCGACGGTGGCCGCGGTCGTGGCGGTGGTGCGCCGCCTCGACGGGCTGCCGCTGGCCCTGGAGCTGGCCGCGGCCCGGCTGCGGACGATGCCGGTGCAGGAGGTCGCCGCGCGGCTGTCGGACCGGTTCGCGCTGCTGGCCGGTGGCAGGCGCACCGCGGTGGCCCGCCACCGCACGCTGCGCGCCGTCGTGGACTGGAGCTGGGACCTGCTCACCGACGCCGAACAGCGCGTCCTGCAACGGTTGTCGGTGTTCGCCACCGGTCCCACCACCGCGGCCGCCGTCGCCGTCTGCGGCCGGGAGGGCGTTCCCGCCGCCGACGTGCCCGACCTGCTCGCGGCGCTCGTGGACAAGTCGCTGGTGCAGCGCGCCGAGCGCGGCGGCGAGGTGCGCTCCGCGCTGCTGGAGACCATCAAGGAGTACGCCGCGGAACGGCTGGCCGCCGCCGGGGAGCTGGAGACGGCCCGGGCGGCCCACGCCCGCTGGTTCGCCGACGCGGCCGCCGGCAGCGCCCGGCTCCTGGCCGGCCCGGAGCAGCTGGCGGTCGCCCGTCGGCTCGACGTCGAGGCGGAGGACGGCCGGGCGGCGCTGCGCTGGTTCGTCGAACACCGGCAGGCGGCGGACGCGCTGCGGCTGGTGGTGCCGCTGACGTGGTGGTGGACCGTGCTCAGCCGGCACGAGCGGGCCGCGGAGTGGCTGCGGGAGGCGCTGTCGGTGGTGCCGGGCGGCGCGCCGCGCACCGCGGCCGTCGTGGAGGCCGAGGCGCTGCTCACCGTCAACGCGGTGCTCACCGCCGACGCGGCGCTCGTCAGCGCCGCGGACGCCGAGGCGCGGCTGGGGGCGGTGGCCGCGGAGCTGGACGCCGTGCCGCCCGCCGACCCCGGCGGCTCTCCCCTGCTCGCCGTGCTGCGGCTGCTCCTCGTGCTGCTGTCGGGCCGGACGGCGGAGTTCCACGACGGGGTCGAGGCGGCCGCGGCGTCGGCGGACCCGTGGCTGGCGGCGATGGCGCTGTCGATGCGCGCCGCCCACGCGGAGAACGAGGGCGACCTGGCGGTGGTGCGCCGCGACGCGGCGGAGGCGGTGCGGCGGCTGCGGGGGCTGGGCGAGCACTGGGGCCTGGCGGGTGCGCTGCGCATGGTCGGGCAGGTGCGCAGCTACGACGGCGACCTGGAGGGCGCGGCGGCCGCCTACGCGGAGGCGTACGACCTGCTGGAACCCTTCGGCGTCGCCGACGACTCGGTGCTGCTGCGGATGCGGCTGGCGGACCTCGCGGTGCGCCGGCACCGGCCGCAGGAGGCGCGGGCGCAGGTGGCGGCGCTGCTGGCGGCGGTGGAGTCCACCTCGGGGACGTCGCGGCAGCTGCGGACCTGGGCGGGGGTGACCGGCGCGGGCGTGGCGCTGGCGCTGGGCGACCCGGCGGAGGCGCGCCGGCTGCTGGAGCCGGTGCTGGCGCGGGTCGACGGGGACCCGGCGAGCGCGATGTGGCGGCACGAGCGGACGGTGGCGCACACCTCGGCGACGAGCCTGGCGCTGGCCGAGGGCGATCCGGGCGCCGCGGCCGCGCACCTGGTCGCCGCCCACGAAGCGGGCCTCGCCACCCGGGACATGCCGGTCCTGGCGGG
>NZ_BAABIL010000806.1:0-606 GCF_039542765.1 Kineococcus glutinatus | reverse complement strand
GCGGCGCTGGCCGTCCTCGTGCCCGCCGCCCTGCAGGACGGCGTCGAGGCGGGTTTCAGCGCCAGGACGCTCAGCGGCGCCAACACCTTCGCCGCCGGCACCGTGTCGCTGACCAGCACCGCGACGAGCCCGCTGTTCAGCGCGGCCGGCCTCGTCCCCGGCGACGGCGGCACCGCCTGCATGACCGTCACCTACACCGGGACGCTCGCCGCGGAGGTCCGGGTCCGCGCCGAGCAGGCCGGTGACGGGACGCTGGACCGCTACCTGCAGGTGGTGGTCGAGCAGGACGCCGGCCCGGCCAGCCCGTGCACCGCGTACTCCCTGCGCTGGTCGAGCGCGACGCGGGTGTTCCCCGCGGCCGCCGTGACCTCCGGCGCCCTGGACACCGCCGGCCGGCTCGACGCGCTGCTCACCACGTGCGCCGGCTACACCAGCAACGGCGGCACCGGCTGCGGCAGCTGGAGGCCCACCGCGCACGGCCAGACGCAGACCTACCGCGTCAGCTACCGGCTGTTCGGCTCCAACGCCGCCAAGAGCACCTCCGGCACCACCGTGAGCTCGGCCTTCCGGCTCGTGTTCGAGGCGAGGAACACGTGAGCGGCCACC
>NZ_BAABIL010000805.1:0-2380 GCF_039542765.1 Kineococcus glutinatus | reverse complement strand
GCCGGGTCGTCACCGGCGGCGCCGACGCGGGGCGCACCGCGCTGCTCGGGCCCGGCGCGCACCTGCTGGGCCGTGCGCCCGGGCCGGTGCGCATCGCGGACGCCGGCCTGTCGCGCCACCACGTCCGGGTGCACGTGCCGGCCGGCGGTGGGCCGCTGGAGGTGGAGGACGCGGGCTCGACCAACGGTTCCTGGCTGGAGGACGCCGGCTGGCGGCGGGAGCTGGCCGGGCGCGGGGTGCTGGCCGGCGCCCGGCTGGTGGTGGGCGACTCGACGCTGCAGGGCGACCCACCGCCGGCACCGCCCGCGGCGAGCGCTCCCGACGGCGAGGGCCACGTGCTGGTCAACCGCGCACCCCGGCTGCGCGAGGCGGTGCAGGAGCGCGCGCTGCGGCTGCCCGCGGCACCCGTGGCGCCGGTGCGCGCCGGGCCGCCGTGGCTGGCCGCCACCGTGCCGTTGGTGCTCGCCGTGGTCACGGCCCTGCTGTGGAGCCCGCTGGCCCTGCTGCTGGGGCTGGCCGGACCGGTGCTGCTGCTGGGGCAGTGGTGGGGCGACGCGCGGGCGGCGCGCCGCCGGCACGCCGTGGCCGAACAGGGGTGCGAGGCCGAGCGCGCCGCGGTGCTGGCCGAGGTGTCCGCCGCGCTGGCCGCGGAGCACACCCGGCTGCACGCGGCCGCACCCGACGCCGCCGCCGTGCTGGCGGTCGTGCGGGGCCCGGGTCTTCGGCTGTGGGAGCGCGGCGGCGGCGACCACGACGCGCTGGAGCTGCGGGTGGGCACCGGTGACGCGCCCGCCACGACCTGCACCCTCGACGGCGTCCCGCCGCTGCTGCGCGGGGTGCCGGTGACGGTGCGCCTCGGCGAGGTGGGGGTGCTGGGCGTCAGCGGCCCGCGCCGGCTCGTGCTGGGCAGCGCGCGCTTCCTGGTCGGCCAGGTCGCGGCGTGGCACGCGCCGGCGGCGGTGGCGCTCGTCGTGGTGTCGGCCGCGCACGAGGAGGAGGCCGCCGCGGACTGGGGGTGGGCCGCGTGGCTGCCGCACGCCCGGGCGCCGCTGGGGCCGGGGCCGGATCAGGTGGCCACCCGCACGACGGGGCTGGCGGGTGCGGCGGAGGTGGTGCAAGAGCTGCGTGCGGTGCTGGCGGCGCGCGGGCCGGGTGGTCGCTCGCGGGTGGCCGCGGTGCCGCGCGTGGTGGTGGTCCTGGACGGCGCCGCGGCCCTGCGGTCGGTGCCCGGCGTCGCCGACGTGCTGCGCGAGGGTCCCGCTGCCGGCGTCTGCGTCGTCTGCCTGGACGAGGACGCCGCACGGCTGCCCCCGGAGTGCGCCGCCGTGCTGGAGGTGGACGGCACGGGTGGGGAGGCGCCGGACGGCACGCCCGAGGGGGGTGCGCGGCTGCGGGTGAGCGGGCAGGAGGTGCGGTCCGTGCGGGTGGACGGCGTGGAGGCGTGGTGGGCGCAGGCGTGCGCCCGGGCGCTGGCGCCGCTGCGCGATGCGACGCCGTCCGCCGCGACAGCGGTGCTGCCGCGCACGTGCCACCTCGTCGACCTGTTGCGGCACGTCCCGTTCGCGGTGGACCCGCTGGACGCGGCGTCCGTGGCGGCCCGCTGGGCGTCGCCTCCTCCCGCGCCGGTCGTGCCGCTGGGGGACGACGGCGCGGGGCCGCTGCTGGTGGACCTGGCCGCCGACGGCCCGCACGCGCTCGTCGCGGGCACCACCGGCGCCGGCAAGTCGGAGCTGCTGCAGACGCTGGTGGCCGGGCTGGCGGCGACGCACCCTCCCGACCGGCTGCAGTTCGTGCTCGTGGACTACAAGGGCGGCTCGGCGTTCGCCGAGTGCGCGACCCTGCCGCACTGCGCGGGGCTGGTGACCGACCTGGACGAGCACCTCGGCCGGCGGGCGCTGCGCAGCCTGTCCGCCGAGGTGCGCCGCCGGGAGCGCCTGCTGCGCGCGGCCGGCGCCCGTGACCTGGCGGAGCTGCACGCGCGCACGGACCCGTCCTCGCTGGCGCGGCTGGTCGTGGTGGTGGACGAGTTCCGGGTGCTGGCCGAGGAGCTGCCCGACTTCGTGGGCGGCCTGGTGCGCCTGGCCGCGGTGGGTCGCTCCCTGGGGGTGCACCTGGTGCTGGCCACCCAGCGGCCCGCGGGTGTCGTCAGCGCCGACATCCGCGCCAACACCAACCTGCGCATCGCGCTGCGGGTGCAGGACCGCGCCGACGCCGAGGACGTCGTGGGCTCCCCCGCTCCCGCGCTCCTGGACGAGCGGGTGCCCGGCCGCGCGGTGCTGCGCACCGGCGGGCGGCTGACGACGCTGCAGGTGGCTCGCGTGGCGGCATCCGCGCCCCGGACGCCGACCGCGGCCCCGCCCGGCGAGCTGGCGGGCGGGGC
>NZ_BAABIL010000804.1:0-568 GCF_039542765.1 Kineococcus glutinatus | reverse complement strand
ACCAGGGCCGTGCTGGCGTCCAGGTCGAAGGGCGCCGGGCAGAGCACGGTGGTCCCCGGGCCGCCTGCAGCACGTGGGTCAGCAGCAGCGGGTTGCCGCCCGTCACGGTGAAGCAGGCGCCGCAGAACACGTCGTCGGCACCCGGGGCCAGCGCGCGGACCAGGGCCGTGCTGGCGTCCAGGTCGAAGGGCGCCGGGCAGAGCACGGTGGTCCCCGGGTCCTGCACCAGCGCGCCCAGGGCGTCCAGCGGCACGTCGGCACCGGCGTGCGGCCGGGTCGCCACCACCACCAGCACCGCCAGCCCCTCCAGGCGCGGCAGCAGGTGCGCCAGCAGCCGCAGGGACGGCTCGTCGCACCACTGCGCGTCGTCGACGACCAGGGCCAGCGGCCGCACCTGCGCCAGGTTCAGCAGGCACCAGTAGAGGGCGTGCAGGTCGGCGAAGTCCGAGCTCGTGCCACCCGCCGCGCCGGCCGGCGCGGCACCCAGCAGGCGGACCGTGCGCTCGGCCGGCCCGGACAGCAGCGCGGCCCGCCCCGCGGCGCCGGCCAGCTGCAGGCGCGCCTCCAG
>NZ_BAABIL010000803.1:0-2094 GCF_039542765.1 Kineococcus glutinatus | reverse complement strand
GCCCGCCCCGCAGCAGCCGGCCCCCCAGCCGGTGCAGCAGCGGCCGGTGCAGCAGCAGCCGGTGCAGCAGCAGCCCGCCCCGCAGCAGCCGGCCCCCCAGCCGGTGCAGCAGCAGCCCGCCCCGCGGCCGGAGACCCCGCGCCAGCCGGAGACCCCGCGCCCGCAGCCCCAGCCGGCGCCCGCCACCTCGCTCGAGGCGCTGCAGGCCGAGCTCCAGCGCGCCGCCGCCGCTCCCTTCGTCGCCCCGGAGCTGCAGGAGGCCTTCCAGCAGTTCCTCGTGCAGCAGGCGGCTCCCGCGGCGCCGGTCGCGCCGCAGCCGGTCGTGCAGCAGGCGGCTCCCGCGGCCCCGGTCGCGCCGCAGCCGGTCGCGCAGCAGGCGGCTCCCGCGGCCCCGGTCCAGGCCTCGGAGGTGCCCGCGCAGGCCACTCCCGCGCCCGCCGAGGCGGCCGGAACTCCCGACGCGCCGATCATGGTTTCGTCGTACCGTAATCCTGTGACTACTTACAGCGAGGCTTCCGTGCCGGCGCGGCGCGCGGCCGCTGGCGAGCACATCGATCCGCAGGCTGCCATCCGCATCGCCCGGGACATCCCGGTCCCGGCACCGCTGCGCCTGGGCCCCGGCGAGGTCGTGCTCGTCGTCGGCGAGCCCGACGCCGTCATCGGCGCCGGTCTCCTGGTGGCCGAGGAGGTCGGCTCCGACGCCCCGGTGATCATCGGTCGGGCCGAGGGCCACGCCAGCATCAGCGCCGAGGACCTCCCGGGCCGCGTCGCCCAGGCCCGCGGCTGGAGCGCCCCGCTGACGGTCACCGTGCCCACGCGGCCCACCGCCGCGGACGCGGCCCGCGCTGCGCGCTTCGTCACCGAGTTCACCCCCGCCGCCGTCGTCGTGGCCATCGACGCCACCCGTCGCGCCGCCATCGCCAACGACCTGCTCGACGCCCTGCGCGAGGCCGGCGCGCCGGCGCAGCGCGTGGCCGTCACGCGCTCGGTCGAGAGCACCGACCCGCTCGACGTGCTCTCCCTCGGCGTGCCCGTCGGCTTCCTCGACGGCCGTCCGGCCACCACCGGCGCCTGGGTCGGGCTGCTGCTGGACGCGGCCCTCCCGGCCGACGGCGCGGCGGGACAGTGACCCCGGGAGCGGGGGTCGCGGGCTCGACGCGCTCCTGGCCCGCCCTCAACGCCCGCGTCACCGTGGTGCTGGGCTTCGACGGCACCGCGCCGGAGGCCGAGGTCGTCACGCGCGTCGAGGACGTCGACGAGGACGGGCTCGTCATCGCCGCGCCCCGCTTCGCCGGGGACCTGGACTGGGCCACCACCGGCCGGGAGGTCCAGCTCGCCTGGGGCAGCGAGCGCGGGGCCTGCTTCCAGCGCTTCGTCCTGGCGGCGCTGGACCGGGGGGCCCTGCCCTGCTGGCGGCTGCGGCCCACCGGTCCCGTCACCACCGAGCAGCGTCGCCGCTACGCCCGCGCGGCGGTGACGGGCCGGGCCCTGCTGGAGCCCGTCCCGCTCGCCGGGCCGGCACCGGCACTGCAGTCGGCGGCCGAGGATGCCGATGCAGCAGGGGAGGGACCGCAGCGGGTGCGGCACACCCCACCGGACCCCGTGGCGGTGCGCCTGCTCGACCTCAGCGAGGGCGGGGCGCGCGTGCTGCACACGGGGCCGGCCGAGGAGCTCGTCCCGGGCACCCGTGCCCGGATGCGCACCGACGTCGACGGGGTCGCCATCGACCAGGTCGTGACCGTCCTGCGCACCCGGCCCGCCGCGTCCCAGGGCGCCGCCGAGGTGGTGCTGTCCTTCGTGGAACCCGTACCGCACGCCGACCACCTGCGCCGCTACGTGCTGCGCGCCCAGATCGAGAACCGTCGCAGAGGGGAACGATGACCGGCCTCATCATCCTGGCCAGCCTCCTTTTGGCCGCGCCGTCGCTGCTCGACGCCCTGCAGGGCCGGGGCAGCATCGACACCGCGCTGCTGCACCTGGCGCTGGCGCTCGTCGTCTCGACCGTCGCCGCGCGCGTCGTGCGCAGCGTGTTCACCGGCTACGAGGCGCAGCTGCAGTACGCCGAGGACGACATCTCCGTGCAGGTCAACCAGA
>NZ_BAABIL010000802.1:0-1053 GCF_039542765.1 Kineococcus glutinatus | reverse complement strand
CGTGCTGCGCCGAGCGGGTGCCCGGGCGGCCGCCGCCGCGGGGCCGGGCGCGCCGCGGGGCGGGGACGGTGGTGCCGTCCCCGCCCCGGGCGGTGGTGCGGATGCGCCGGCGACGCGGTCTCAGACGCCGACGCGGAAGCGCGCGAAGGCGGTCGCGGTGGCGCCGGCGGCCTTGAGGACCTGCGCGACGGTCTGCTTCGGGTCCTTCGCGAAGGCCTGCTCCAGCAGGACGTTCTCCTTGAAGAAGCCGTTGACGCGGCCCTCGACGATGCGCGGCAGGGCGGCCTCGGGCTTGCCCTCCTCGCGCGAGGTGGCCTCGGCGACGCGGCGCTCGTTCTCCACGACG
Organism: Kineococcus glutinatus; assembly: GCF_039542765.1. Lineage (NCBI taxonomy): Bacteria > Bacillati > Actinomycetota > Actinomycetes > Kineosporiales > Kineosporiaceae > Kineococcus > Kineococcus glutinatus. The sequence continues at coordinate 707 of NZ_BAABIL010000802.1, read as the reverse complement.
TCGGCCGGCACGTCCTCGCGGGCCAGGTACGTCGGCGACATCGCCGCGGCGTGCATCGCGACGTCGCGGCCGGCCTCGGCCGCCTCGGCGTCCAGGGCGACGAGCACGCCGATCTGCGGGGGCAGGTCGGCGCTGGTGCGGTGCAGGTAGGAGGCCACGGAGGTGCCCTCGACCCGCGCGACGCGGCGCACGACGATCTTCTCGCCGATGGTGGCGTTGGCCTCGTCCAGCACGGCCTGCACGGTGCGCCCGCCCAGGTCGCTGGCGAGGAGGGACTCCGCGTCCGCGGCACCGGTCGCGACGGCCTGGTCCAGCACCTGCCGGGCCAGCTCCTGGAAGCGCTCGCCCTTGGCGACGAAGTCCGTCTCGCAGTTGATCTCGACGAGCACGCCGAGGCCGCCCTCGACGTGCGCGGCCACCAGACCGTTGGAGGTGGTGCGGTCCTCGCGCTTGGTGACGCCCTTGAGACCCTTGACCCGCAGGATCTCGACGGCCTTGTCGAAGTCGCCCTCGGCCTCGACGAGCGCGTCCTTGCAGTTCAGCATGCCGGCGCCGGTCTTCTCGCGCAGCGCCTTGACGTCAGCCGCGGTGTAGGCAGCCATGGGGTCCTCTCCTCGTGAGTTCGGCGTGTCCGGTGCCGCGCGGCGGCGCGGCGGCCGACGCGCCCGCGCCGGTCGCCCGCGGTGCGGTGCGCCCGGCGCGGGAGC
>NZ_BAABIL010000801.1:0-1466 GCF_039542765.1 Kineococcus glutinatus | reverse complement strand
GCGCCCTTCTCCGGGTCCGGGCGCCCGCACACCGCCGTGCGGGCGCCCGGACCCGGAGAAGGGCGCCGGGTCGGGTAGCTCCCGGATCGCGGGGGCGGCCTCCCGCCCCGAGACTGGGCGCGGGCAGGACCCTGCCCCACGACCCGGCAGAGCGGAGGACCGACATGGGCGGCCTGGGTGACATGGCGGAGAAGGCCAGCGACGCGGGCATCGAGAAGGCCGGCGACGCGGTGGAGGACCGGACCGGCGGCAAGGGCGCCGGTCAGATCGACAAGGCCGAGGACGCCGCGGACCAGCGGATCGGCGGCGAGTAACACCCTCCTCGCCCCTCTCCGGGTTTCGGCGCCGGGAGGTCGTCCTCCCGGCGCCCGAACCTGGAGACGGGCGGCGTGCAGCGGTCTTCGCCGTGCCGGACCCACCGGCCGTCACTAGCCTCGGCGGCGCCGGCCCGCCGACGGGGTGCGCCGACGACGACGCAGGAGGCAGCGGATGGACCTCGCGGGCGAGATCGCACTGGTGACCGGGGCCGGCAGCGGCCTGGGGGCGGCCCTGGCCCGGGAGCTGGCCCGCGCGGGGGCGCACGTGTGGGTCGGCGACCTGCGCGAGGAGGCCGCGAAGCAGACCGCCGCGGGCATCGTCGACGACGGCGGGCGCGCCGGCGCGCTCGGCTTCGACGTCTCCGACCCGGCCGCCTGCGCCGAGGCCGTCGCCCGCGTCCGCGCCGAGACCGGTGACGTCGCGGTGCTGGTCAACAACGCCGGCTACGACGCCTGCCTGCCGATCGAGCACCAGAGCGCCGAGGAGGCCCGCCGCGTCGTCGCCGTGAACCTGCTGGGCCCGATGAACCTGGTGGCCGAGCTCTACCCGGGGATGCTGGAGCGCAACCACGGCTACGTCGTCAACGTGCTGTCCACCGCGGCCCGCCGGGTCTGGACGGAAGCGAGCGCGTACGCCGCCTCCAAGCACGGCCTGCGCGCCTACACCGCGGCGCTGTTCAAGGAGGCGCAGCGGGACTGCCTGCAGCGGCACGGGTCCATCGGGATCGGCGTCACCGGCGTCATCCCCGGCGGGATGGCCACCCCGTTCGTCACCGACCGCTTCCCCGACGCCGACCGGTCCAAGCTGCAGGACCCCGCGACGGTGGCGCGCGCCGTCATGGTGGCGTTCGCGACGTGGCCGGACTCGGTGGTGCCGGAGCTGGCGGTGCTGCCGCCCAGCGAGACGTCCTGGTGAACCCCGCCCGCTGAACCCCGCCCGCCGAACCCCACCCGCCGGGGTCCGCACGTCGCGCCACGTCGGGCTCACCCGGTCAGCGGTGCGTGCAGCAGGTCACCGGCGCCGCCGACCTCCAGCACGGCGAGCGCCTCCACCCGGCCCGCCAGCGGCAGCCGGGCCTCGACGGTGCGCACCGCGGCGGGCACGTCACGCACCCGGCGGGCCAGGGTGCAGTGCGGCACCCAGCGGCC
>NZ_BAABIL010000800.1:0-934 GCF_039542765.1 Kineococcus glutinatus | reverse complement strand
GTCATCGGGGTTCCGGCGGACCAGGACCCGCATCCGCTGGGAGTTCCTGTCCTGCGTGCGGGCGGATTCCAGCCGACGCCTGCGCCTCAGGAGGTCGGGCAGCAGGTATGCCGCCCAGATGGCGATGATGACCACGAAGACGAGGCTGCTGGCGTGCACGGGACCCAACGCTAGGGCCGCCGGGTCCGCGTTCGGCGCAAGCGCGCCGCGGCGCGCGGTGTGTCGTCGCCGTGAACCGGGCAGGAACACCGGGAAACCGGCTCGAACCACTGGGAAACCGGCCAAAACCGCCCCGAGCCACCGGGAAGCCGCCCCGAACCGCCCCGGGCCGGTGGCCCGGCCGGCGGTCAGCCCGGCCGCTGCCGCGCGCGCCAGCGGGCCAGCATCCCCTCGCCCACGTCCTCGGCGGTGACCGCGAACGTGCGGTGGTCGCGCCAGGCGCCGTCGATGTGCAGGAAGCGCGCGCGCAACCCCTCGTCGCGCAGGCCCAGCTTCTCCGCCACCCGCAGGCTCGCGGCGTTCTCCGGCCGGATGTTCACCTCCAGGCGGTGCAGGTGCATCTGCTGGAAGCAGTGGTCGACCACCAGCGCCAGCGCCAGCGGCACCAGGCCGCGCCCCGCCCAGCGCCGGTCGATCCAGTAGCCCACGTGCGCCGAGCGCAGCGAACCCCACGTGATGCCCGAGACCGTCACCTGACCCGCCAGCGCGCCCTGCACCTCCAGCACGAGCGGCAGCATCCGGCCCGCCCGCGCCTCGCGGGTGAAGGCGCGCACCATCTGCGGGAACGTCGGCGGCGCCTCGGCCCCCTCCGGGCTCGTGGCCTCCCACGGGCGCAACCAGGCAGCGTTCGCCGCGCGCACCGAGCGCCACTGCGCCGCGTCGCGCCGGCGCAGCGGGCGCAGCAGCACCGGCCCCTCCTGCAGCCGCACCGGCC
>NZ_BAABIL010000799.1:0-824 GCF_039542765.1 Kineococcus glutinatus | reverse complement strand
GCCGCGGCGGTGGCGGGCAGGGTCGTCGACCGGGACCTGCAGACGCTCGTCAACGGCCTGTGGGCGGCCGGGGCCGAGGCGGTGTCGATCGGCGGGCAGCGGCTGACGGCGCTGTCGGCGATCCGCTCCGCGGGGGCGGCGATCCTCGTCGGCTACCGGCCGCTGTCCCCGCCCTACGAGGTGCTCGTCGTCGGGGACCCGGCGCAGCTGCAGACCCGGCTGGCGGCCTCTCCCGCCGGCAGCTACCTGCAGGCGCTGTCGGACAACTACGGCATCGGGGTGTCGGTGCGCGCCCGCGAGGAGCTGGTCCTGCCGGCGGCCGACTCGGTGGACCTGCGCGTCGCGGCCCCGCGCTAGCGTCGGCGGCCGTTGACGCCCCGGGGGAGGAGAGCTCGTGATCGCCGCGGTCGGACTGCTCGTGGGAGTGGTGGCGGGGGTGCTGCTGCACCCGCAGGTGCCGCTGTTCCTCCAGCCGTACCTGCCCATCGCCGTCGTCGCGGCCCTCGACGCCGTCTTCGGCGGGCTGCGCGCGGTGCTCGACGGCATCTTCGACGACCGGGTGTTCGTCACGTCCTTCGCGAGCAACGCCGTCGTGGCCGGTCTCATCGTCTACCTCGGCGACCAGCTCGGCGTGGGCTCGCAGCTGTCCACCGGCGTGGTCGTCGTGCTCGGTGTGCGGATCTTCTCCAACGCCGCCGCCATCCGCCGGCACCTGCTGTCGGCGTGAGCGCGCCCGAGCCGCGGCCGGGCGACCCGGTGGACGCCGGCCCGCAGGAGCCGGCGGGCCCGGCGGTGCGCCCGCGGCGCTCCCCGTGGCGGCGGCT
>NZ_BAABIL010000798.1:0-1542 GCF_039542765.1 Kineococcus glutinatus | reverse complement strand
CCGGTCAGCGCTTCCGCTGGCTCACCGCGCCGCGCAGCACCGTGCTGCAGACCTCCGCGGTGCACTGCGGGCTCACCCGCGACCCCGCGGCGGAGCTGCACCGGCTGTTCGGCGCGCTCGTGGGGGCCGGCTCGTGAGGCGCCGGCTGCCCGCGGTGGCCTTCGCCGCGGCCGTGCTGCTCAGCGCGGTGGTGCTGTTCGCGCCGGACGCGGGGCGGGCGGGCGGCGTCCCGCACCTGGACAAGGTGGTGCACGGCGCCCTCTTCGCGCTGCTCACCGCGACGGGCACCTGGTGGCTGCGCCGGCCGGCGGTGGTGTGCGCCGGTGCCGGCGCGTACGCGGTGCTCAGCGAGGTCGTCCAGCACGTCGCGCTGCCGAACCGCGCCGGTGACCTCACCGACGTGGCCGCCGACGCCTCCGGGGTGCTGCTCGCCGCCCTCGGCGCGCTGCTGGTGCGGCGGCGGGCGCGGTCGCGGGGGCGCTGACGGGGCACCGCGGCGGCGCGGGGCGCGTTGCTATCGTGCGGCTCCCGCCGCCGTCACCAGCAGGAGCCGCCGTGCCCGCGCAGGACTCCGCACCCCAGCGGCGCGTCACCATCAGCGACGTCGCGGCAGCGGCCGGCGTCTCGCGAGCCACCGTGTCCCGGGTGATGAACCAGCTCAGCACGGTGGACCCCGTGCTCGCCGAGCGGGTGCGGGAGGCGGCACGGCAGCTGGACTACTCCCCGAGCACCCTGGCGCGCGGCCTGGCCATCGGCCGCACCCACACCGTCGCGCTCGTCGTGCCCGACCTCGGCAACCCGGCGTTCCAGGCGGTGCTGCGGGGGCTGAGCCGCGCCGCCGCGCACGAGGGCTACCGGGTGCTCGTCGCGGAGACCGCCGAGCAGGTGGCGGAGGAGGCGATCCTGGCCGGTGAGGCGCGCCGGCGCTGCGACGGCCTCGTGCTGACCTCGCCGCGGATGCCGCTGGGGGACCTGGCGGCGCTGCTGCCCAGGCTGGCCCCCGTCGTGCTGCTCAACCGGGAGGTCCCCGGCGCCGCGGCGCCCGCCCTGGGCATCGACCACGCCGCGGGCGTGCGCGCCCTGCTCGAGCACCTCGCCGGCCTCGGGCACCGCCGCGTCGCCTACCTCGCCGGCCCGCCCGCGGCCGCCTCCAACCAGGCCCGCCTCGCGGGGCTGCGCTCCCCGCTGCCGGGGGCGGCCGGCGCGCAGGTCGTGGAGATCGCCTGCGGGGCGACGTACACCGACGGCCGCGCCGCGCGGGAGGCGGTGCTGGCGGCGGGCGTCACGGCCGTCGTGGCGTTCAACGACCTGGTGGCGCTCGGCCTGCTGGGGGCGCTGCAGGAGACGGGGGTGCGGGTGCCGGCGGACGTGTCGGTCGTCGGCTTCGACGACATCCCGTTCTCCGCCCACACCTCCCCGCCGCTGACGACGGCCGCGGTGGAGCACACCGAGCTCGGGGCGCAGGCGTGGGTGCGGTTGTCGGCGCTGCTGGCGGGCGGGGAGGTGCCGGACGACCTCGTCCTGGAGCCGCGGCTGCAGGTG
>NZ_BAABIL010000797.1:0-2922 GCF_039542765.1 Kineococcus glutinatus | reverse complement strand
TCGGGCGGCCCGCGCTCGCCGGGCGGGTCGTGCTCGTCACGGGCGTCACCTCGGGCATCGGGCGCGCCAGCGCGGCGGCGCTGCTGGCGGCGGGGGCGCTGGTCGTCGGGTGCGCCCGCGACGGGGAGCGGCTCGCCGAGGTGGCCGCGCGGCTGCCCGGCCTGCGGGTGCGCGGCTGCGACGTCACGGACGCCGGACAGCGCCGCGACCTCGTCGAGCACGTCCTCGCCGAGCACGGCCGCGTGGACGCCCTGGTGGCCAACGCCGGTGTGGGCTGGGAGGGCCTGGTGGCGCAGATGGGCGCCGAGGACGTCGAGCGCCTCTACGCCACCAACGTCGTCGGCGTCGTCGACCTGACCCGCCTGCTGCTGCCGCAGATGCTGGCGAGGGGCGACGGGGACGTCCTGGTGGTGTCCTCGGCCGCGGCGTTCGTGGCGCTGCCGCCGCTGACGGTCTACAGCTCCACGAAGTGGGCCGTGCAGGGCTTCGCCGACGGCCTGCGCCGGGAGGTGCGCGGCCGCGGGGTGCGGGTGCACACCGTCAACCCGGGCTTCGTCCGCACCGAGTGGCTGTCGCGCTCGCTGGGGCACCGGCCGTCGGAGCGCGAACCGGGTCTGCGGCCCTCCCCGGGGGTGGCCCCGGAGCGGGTGGCGGCGGCGGTGCTGTCGTGCCTGGCCGCGGGCCGTTCCCGCACGGTGTCGGTGCCGCGCGCGATGGGCCTGGCGCGGGTGCTGACCGTGCAGCCGCTGCGCGCCGGGCTGGACGCGGTGTGGTCGCGGGCCGCACCGTCGCTGGCCCGGGGCGCGCGGCGGGTGGCCCGGGAGCGGACCCCCGGCTGAGCGGCGCGACCCGCCCGGGTCAGCGGGGCCGCTGCTGGCCGAACCGGGAGACGACCCGCTGCATCTGGGCGCGGGTCTTGGGGTCGCTCGCCAGCTGCTGCGCCTTGCGCACCGCCTGGCCCGTGATCCTGCGGCCCTGCGGGGACGCGAGGAACTTCGAGATCTTGCCGGACAGTCCAGCCATGGCGTGCTCCCTCCTGCTGCGGCCCGCGGGGGCGGGCGGGGCCGCCCGTGCGGCCCGGCTCTGCGGTGCTGTGCATCGTGTGCCGACCGGACAACGGTCGCGCTGCCCAGCATGGTTCCCCGGCGCCGCTCGCGCGCGCCGGGGCCACCCCGGCGGCGGTGCTCGGGCGGTGCGCAGGCGGTGCGCTCAGGAGGTGGGGTCCTTGCGCAGCACCACGGCGACGTCGGTGACGGTGAAGAGGAAGCGGCCGGCGTCGGCGAGGTGGCGCAGCTCGTCCACCCACCCGGCGGCGCGGGCGGACAGGGCCGTGTCGGCGGAGGCGGCGGCCAGCACCCCGGTGGCGACCTTCCACGCCACGGAGCCCACGTCGAAGCGGCGGTGGGGGTCGGCCCAGGAGTGCACCGACTCGACGTCCAGGCCGCTGGCGTCGGCGTAGCGCAGCAGCTTGCGCCCGGCGAAGCCGTCCACGCGCGCGCCCGCACCGGGGGAGTGCGCGACCCACTGGTCGATGAGGGTGCGGGTGAGCCGGTCGTCGACGCTGGAGAAGAGGGCGGTGTCCCAGTCGCTGTGCGCCAGGACGAAGCGGCCTCCCGGCCGCAGCAGCCGCCCGACGTCGTCGAGGTGGGCGGCGGGGTCCCGCAGGTGCTCCAGGACGTTGATCGAGGCGGCGGCGTCCAGGCTGGCGTCGGGCAGCGGCAGCGGCCGGTCGAGGTCGGCGATGTGGGCGCGCACCCGCGCGTCGAGGAGGAGGTCGTCGTCGAGGGTGGCGGCGACGTCCACGGCGTGCACGACGGCCGGGGCGCCACCCTCGGCGCCGAGCAGGGCGCGGGTGAGCCGCCCGGGGCCGCAGCCGAGGTCGGCGACGACGGCGCCGGCCACCGGGAGGGCGAGCGCGGTCACGTTCTCGAAGCGGCCCACGCAGCAGACCCTAGGGGGGTGGGCCCGCGACCGCGCCCGCCGGCCCGGTGCGCCGCGTGGTCCGGGTGCGCGGCGGAGGTGCGGGTCGACACGTGGCGTCACGCCTGTGTGCGTGGGGTCGGGGGACTGCGCCGATCTCGCGAAGACCGGGCGACCGGAGCACCTCGCAACCCTCACGTGACGTGCGAGTGCGCGCGGCCGCCGTAGCATGGCGGCACCGCGCCGGGAGGGGGGAGAGCTCCCGGGGGGCCCGCGGCGCGCGAGCGCCCGTGCGGGTCCCGGGCGCGCGGGGACCGGAGGCGCGCCGTGGTGCGGCGCCACGCGGAGGGGGAGCATGGAGACGACGACGCGGCCGCGGCCGCAGGAGGACCACGGCCCCGGTGAGGAGCCGCGCGGGGGGATCTCCCGGCGGCGGGCGCTGCTGGCGGGGATCGGCGGCGCCGTGGTGGCCGCAGGTGCCGGCACGTGGCTGGCGCTGGGGCGCGGCGAGGAGGAGGACGGCGCGACGCCGCAGGAGCCGGCCGAGCCCTGGACACCCCGCGCGCACGTGCCCGCCGCACAGCTGGACACCAAGTGGACGGGCGTCCAGACGCACACGGTCTCCGTCGCGGAGGACTTCGAGGCGTTCCTCGGCCGCCCGCTGGACTGCGTCGTCGTCTTCGCCGCCGACAAGGACTGGGGCACGCTGACGCAGCCCTGGTACGCCGTGAAGTCCCCGGCGGGCCAGGACTGGGGGCGGTGGGTGCGCGAGGCCCCCGACGCCCGCCGGCTCGTCATCTCCCAGGCCATGGTGCCCGCCGACCCGCCCTCGGACTGGCGCGAGCGCGGCGCGGCGGGGGAGTACGACGCGCACTGGCGCGAGCTGGGGCGGACCCTCGTCGCGCAGGGGCTGGGGTCCTCGATCGTGCGCATCGGCTGGGAGCTCAACGGCGACTGGTACGAGAACCACTACGTCGGCGACAGCGAGGTCGAGCGCGAGCG
>NZ_BAABIL010000796.1:0-1406 GCF_039542765.1 Kineococcus glutinatus | reverse complement strand
ACGCCGGTGACCCGCACACCTACGCTCCCAGCGCGCCGTCGGCCGAGCTGTCCCGCGAGGAGCCGCAGCCGCTGCGCGCCGGCACCGACCCGGTGCAGGTCCCCCGCGTGGTGGAGATGCCGGACACCGCCGCCGCCTCGCGCCGCCCGGTGCGCGCGCGCCGCGAGGAGGAGGACCTGGACGTGCCCGACTTCCTCAAGTGAGCGGGCGGACGCCCGCCGGGCGCCCGGCCCTCCTCGACGCCGGTCTCGGCGTCCGCGGCGCCTTCACCACCCGTGGCGGTGGTGGGGGCGCCGCGCCGTTCGCGGGGCTCAACCTCGGTGACCACGTCGGCGACGACCCGGCACGCGTCGCGGCCCACCGCGCGGCGGTGCGCCGCGCCGCGGGGGCCGAGCACCTCGTGCTGGCCCGGCAGGTGCACGGCGCGCAGGTCGTGGTCGTCGACGGGCCGCCGGCCGTCGTGCCGGAGGCCGACGCCGTCGTGACGACGCGCCCGGAGCTGGCGCTGGCCGTCGTGGTCGCCGACTGCGTGCCGGTGCTGCTGGCGGACCCGGCCGCCGGCGTCGTCGCCGTCGCCCACGCGGGCCGTCCCGGCATGGTCGCGGGCGTCGTGCCGGCGGTGGTGGCCGCCATGCGCGACCTCGGTGCCCGCGACGTCCGGGCCGTGACGGGCCCGGCGGTGTGCGGCGGTTGCTACGAGGTGCCCGCCGCCATGCGCGAGGAGGTGTGCGCGCGGGTTCCCGAGGCGTGGGCGCGCACGCGCTCCGGGACCCCGGCGGTCGACGTCGTGGCCGGCGTGACGGCGCAGCTGCTCGCCGCCGGTGTCCGCACCGGCCGCGTGCAGGCCTGCACCGTGGAGGACGGGCGCTTCTTCTCCCACCGCCGCGAGGGGCGCACGGGGCGCTTCGCCGGTGTCGTGCGGGCGGCCGCCGGGCGGCTGTCGTGGGCGTGAGCGGTCCGGCCGGGGCCCGCCGCGAGGAGCTGGCCCGAAACCTCGCCGCGGTGCGCGCGCGCATCGACGCCGCCGAGGCCGCCGGCCGCCGCGCGCCCGGCTCGGTGCGGCTGGTGGTGGTCACGAAGTTCTTCCCGGCCTCCGACGTCGGTGTTCTCGCCGACCTCGGGGTGCGCGACGTGGGGGAGAGCCGTGACCAGGAGGCCGGCCCGAAAGCCTTGCGCTGCAGCGCCTTTCCGGGTGGTGACGAGCTGCGCTGGCACTTCGTCGGGCAGGTGCAGACGAACAAGGCGCGATCGGTGGCCGCGTACGCCGACGTGGTCCACTCCGTCGACCGGCCCCGGCTGGTGCGGGCGTTGAGCGCCGGTGCCGTCGACGCCGGTCGCCGGTTGGACTGCTTCGTGCAGGTCGACCTCGACGTCGACCCCGACGTCGACCCCGCACCCGACCCCGC
>NZ_BAABIL010000795.1:0-592 GCF_039542765.1 Kineococcus glutinatus | reverse complement strand
CGTCGTCGAGGACCACCGGCAGCCCCGGGCCGCCGGCCGCCCGGCGGGCGCGGTGCTGGTGCGCGACGGCCGCCAGGCGCAGCGCCAGGAACACCTGGTCGGCGGTGCCCTCCGACAGCCCCTCGTCGGCGGGGACGTCGGCCCCGTCGCCGCGGCGCACGAGGAGCCGGCGGGCGCCGCCGTCGTCGGTGGCGCCCACCCCCGTCCAGCGCCCGTCCGTGAGCTCGGCCAGCAGCGCGCCCGCCTCCTCCAGCAGGGGGTTGGCGCGGCGGGTGGCGAAGCCCTCCAGCTGCTCCCGCAGCAGCCGCCGCTGCAGGTCCACGACCACGTAGCGCTCCGCGCTCTCGGCGAGCCGGGCCAGCGCCTCGGCGGCGCGGGCGGCCAGCACGTTGGCGTCGGAGGCGCCCTCCAGCCGGTGCAGCTCCGCGCGGGCGGAGCCGAGCTCCTGCTGCGCCAGGGCCGCGGCGCGCTGCACCTCCTCCAGGGCGGCGGCGCGCTCCTCGGCCTCGACGTCGACGTCGGCGTCGTCGCGGGCGCCGAGGGAGGCCAGCAGGGCCGTGACGTCGGGGTGGTCCTCCGCGAGGAGGGCGAC
>NZ_BAABIL010000794.1:0-1349 GCF_039542765.1 Kineococcus glutinatus | reverse complement strand
GGCGGGGTGCAGGGCCGCTGCGCCGACGAGCGGGTGGCGCTGGAGCTGGGCGTGCTGGGGGCGCTGCGCGGCCGGGCGCTGCTGCTCGTCGCGCTCACCACGGCCGCGCTCACGCTGGGCCACTACTGCACGTACACCTACATCACGCCGCTGGTGCGGGACGCGGGCGTCGCCCCGGCGGCCGTGGGCCCGGTCCTGCTGGGCTACGGGCTCGCCAGCTTCGGGGGGCTGTGGCTGGCCGGTGCCGTCGCCGACCGCCACCCGCTGGCCGCCCTGCGCACCGCCACCACCGGCACCGCCGCCTGCCTGCTCGCCCTCGCCGCCCTGTGGGCCACCTCCGCGCCCACCGCGGCCACCGTCGCCGTCGTGGTCGTGTGGGGGGCGGTCTTCGGCTCCCTGGCGACGCTGCTGCAGACGGCCGCCCTGCGCGCCAGCGCGGTCCCCGGCGCGGCACCGGCCGTGGTGAACGCGATGTTCAACGTGGGCATCGCCGCCGGTGCGTGGGTGGGTGGCCGCCTCCTGGTCACCGGTGCCGTCCCCCTCGCGCTGGTCAGCGCGGGGTTCGCGGCGCTGGCGCTGGTGCTGACCGCGCCCCGTGCGGCCCGGCCCGCGGGTATCCACCGCGGCGACCGGCCGCAGCGCCCCGCCCCCGCCTCCGGGCGGTCCTGAGGCCGCGGCCGTCCTACGCTCTGCCGGTGCCCGGTCCCGCTGACCCCCGCCGCCACCACCGCCCCGTCCTGCGCGGGCCGGACGCGCTGGCCGCCGTGGCCGGCGGCCTGGACCCCGCCGAGCGCGAGGAGGCCGCCCACGCCGTGGCCGTCGCCCTCGTGCGCGGGGTCCGCGCCGCCGGGGACGCGGAGGTGACCCGGCGCGTCGTCCGCCTCGCCGAGGAGGAGGGCATCGACCTGATCGCCTCCCTGTGGGCGGACTCCCCGCCGGACTCGCTGCCCGGTGCGCTGTGGCGGCTGTACGCGCTGCGCACGTGGGTGCGCGGCGACGCGGTGGCGGTGGCCCGGCAGTTCGGCGAGGGGCGCCGGCGGGCTCCCGTGCACGAGGTCGTCGCCGGTGTCGCGGAGCCGCCCGGGCCGGCGGAGGTGGTGGCGCTCGTCGACGCGGTCCTCACCGGTGTGGCGGGGGGCGACCTGGCCGTGACGTTCGAGCGGGCGGCCGCCTTCTGCCGGGTGGTGGCGGTGGGCCGGGCCCACCACGCCGACGAGCTGCCGGGCGCCTCGCCCGGGCGCACCGGGGACCCCGCCGACGCCGCCACGGCCCTCACCCGCTCGGCGGGGCGCCTGGTGCGCACCGCCGAGCAGCTGGAGGCCGCCGCGGTGCGCTGGCGGCAGGAGGAG
>NZ_BAABIL010000793.1:0-840 GCF_039542765.1 Kineococcus glutinatus | reverse complement strand
GTCGCGCTGTGCGGGCCCGGCGCCTACGTGCTGAGCCGGCTGCTGCTGGGCTGAGCCGCCCGCCGCCGGGCCGGGGCGCCCGCCGCCGGGCTGAGGCGTCCGCCACAGCGGCCCGGCACGGGCGGCCGTCCGGTGCGGTCCTGTGTAGTGTCCAGGCATGTCCATCGCCGCCCTGGAGACCTTCTACCTGGTGCTCCTGATCGCGGCGAGCCTGGTCATCGCCTGGTTCGCCGTCTTCGTGGTCTACCGCCTCTTCAAGGGGCAGCGCTGAGCCGTGGTGCTCTCGATCGACGCGAGCACGCCGCCGCCGCTGCTGCCGCTGGCCTGGCTGATCGGCCGCTGGGAGGGGGCCGGGGTCCTCGGCCACCCCGCCCGCGGCGCTGACGTGCGCTTCGGGCAGGAGGTCGAGTTCGGCCACGACGGCCGGCCCTTCCTGCACTACACCAGCCGCACCTGGCGCCTCGACGAGGACGGCTCCGTGCTGGAGCCCCTCGACGTCGAGACGGGCTACTGGCGCCCCGGCGCGCTCGACGACAGCGGCAGCGGGCCCGCCGCCGTCGAGCTGGAGGTGCTGCTGGCCCACCCCACCGGTGTCGTCGAGGTGTACGCCGGCACCGCGCGCGGCCCGCGCATCGACCTCGGCACCGACGTCGTCGCCCGCACCGCCACCGCGGCGGAGTACACCGCCGGGCAGCGGATGTACGGCCTCGTCGACGGCGACCTGCTGTGGGCCCTCGACGTCGCCGCCGCCGGGCACCCGATGCGCTCCTACGCCTCCGCCCGCCTCAAGCGGGTCGGCTAGCCCGCGGTCCCGGCCCGGCCCACCGGCGCCCGCCCGCG
>NZ_BAABIL010000792.1:0-1843 GCF_039542765.1 Kineococcus glutinatus | reverse complement strand
GACGCCCGCGACCCCCTGCTGGAGCGGATGATCGAGGTCCGCGAGCGCCTGGGCGGCAGCAGGACGGTCGCGGAGGACAGCAGCAGCACCCCGCCGGCGAGGCGCTGCGCGAGCAGCTGGGAACCGCCACCCCACCCCGTCCGGGCGGGGCCGCCGCGGTGCCAGGCGCGGAACTCCGCCACGACGCAGGCGGCGAAGTGCGCCCAGGCCAGCCACAGCGCGGCGGCCAGCACGCGCACGACGGCACCGCTGGTGAGCTCCGCGCTCAGCCACTGCCGGGAGGGCGCCGTCGAGGGCAGCGGGCTGCCGACGAGCAGCACCAGCGCGGCGGGGACGCCGGCGAGGACCGCGAGGAGGACGACGGCGGACGCGGTGCCGCGCAACAGCTCCCGGCGGCGCTGGCCGCGGCCGGGTGCGGGTGCCGGCAGCCGGGCGGGTGCGGGCCGGGTGGCGGTGCTCATGCTGGGGGTCCTCCTGCGGGGGCGTGGGGTCGGAGGGGGGTCGCGGGGTGGGGTGGGCCGGCGGCCGGTGCGGGCCTCACGGCACCACGAGGGTCTGCACCTCGGTGACGCGGATGCCCGCGCCCGCCTCGGCGGAGATGGTCGCCAGCGGTTCCCACGTGGTGCCGGAGTCCGCGCTGACCTCCACCCGCCAGCGCACGGTGGCGACGGCGCGGTAGGTCTGGCCGGGTTCGGCCGCGGAGGAACTGCCGTAGGCGAAGCCGCAGACGCCGGGGCCGGCCGGGGCCGTCCCGTGCTCCACGACGGCGCCGAGGCCGTCGCAGGTGGGCGCGGCGCCCGTGCCGTCGCCGGGGTCGACGGTGAGGCCCTCGGGGACGGCGCGCATGCGGACGCCCTGCGCCCCGCGCAGGTCCGCGGGCGGCACGTCGTTGACGTAGAACCCGACGCGCTGGCGCACGCGGGGCACCTGGACGGGGCTCGTGCGCAGGTCCGGCGGTGGGATCCTGCGCTCCTGCGGGTCGTCCAGCCGGAGCAGGTCGCGCTGTCCGGGCGTCAGCTCCCACCAGAACCGGTGGCGCCCGGTGTCCGCGACGAGCACGGCGACGACCTCGGGCCGGAACACCACCGCGCCCGTGATGAGCCCGGTCTCCAGGTCGATGCCCTCGACGCAGACCTCGCGGACCTGCACGGGCGTCGGGGTGGGGCTGGGCACGGGTTCCGCCGTGGGTTCCGCGGTCGGTTCCGCGGTCGGTTCCGCGGTCGGTTCCGCGGTCGGTTCCGCGGTCGGTTCCGCCGTCGGTTCCGCGGTCGGTTCCGCGGTCGGTTCCGCCGCGGGTTCCGCGGTCGGGGCCGGTGCGGGCACCGCGGCCGACAGCGGGACCGGCGACGCGGCCGGCGGGGTCACCGGGGCCGGGGGGTTCGCGAACCCCGGGACCTCGAAACTCGCGGGTGTGGTGTCCGCCCACTCCAGCGGGACCAGCCAGCAGGCGGGCACGTGCGCCCCGCGCAGCAGGTCGCCGGGCGAGGAGACGCGCACGGACGTGCGCGAGCACTGCATCCCGTAGCTCGTCGTGGACGCGAACGCCGTGCACGGCCCGACGCCGCGGCGGTGCACCCCCGGGCGCCCGGCGCCCGTCTCCGCCGCCTGCGCGGTGGGGGCCACCAGCGCCCCGGCCAGCACCGCGGTGGCGAGCACGGCCGTCGTGCCGGCCCGCAGCCGTCGAGCGCGCATCAGAACCTCTCCTCCACCACGGCGGTGGCGTCGCACGCCACACCGTCCAGCACGCCGTCGTCCACCACGTCGTCGACCAGCCACGTCCCGCCCACCCGCCGGATCTCGGCGTGACCGGCGCTGAAGTGCGCGGCGTTCACGGGGCGCCCGG
>NZ_BAABIL010000791.1:0-2063 GCF_039542765.1 Kineococcus glutinatus | reverse complement strand
GCCGCGGCGCGCGCGGCGGGGGCGGTGGTGTCGCGGGACCCGTCGTCCACGACGACGACGAGGTCGACGCCGGGGATCCGCGCCGCGGCCCGCGCGGTGGCGGCGATGCGCTCGGCCTCGTCCTTGGCGGGGATCACGACGGCGCAGCGGCCGCCGGCGGCGGTCCCGGCCGGGGAGGGGCCGGGGGTGGTGCTGGTGTCGGGGCGGGCGGGCTCGGGCGCGGGCTCGGGCAGCGGCACGGCACGGAGGCTAGTGCGAGCCCCCGGTGGCGGTGGCCCGTGTCAGCGGGGCATGCCCTGCCGGGGCCCGCCGAAGGTGGCCCACACGGTGCGGGAGAGGTCGTCCAGCTCCTCCACGACCCCCCACTCGTCGGCGAGGCCGTCGACGATGCGCAGCCCGCGCCCGGTCGTCTCGGTCTCGCCCGCGGTGCGCGGGGCGGGGCGGGTGGGGCCGCCGCCGTCGCGCACGGAGATCTCCACGTGCCGCTCGTCGTAGGCACCGCCGGGCAGCAGGCGGCACGCCACCTCGATGCGGTCCCCCGGCAGCGGCCGGGCGTGCCGCACCGCGTTGCCGACGATCTCGGAGAGCACGACCTCGATCTCCGCGCGGGTCGTCTCGTCCACGCCGGCGGAGTCGAGGACGTCGCGCAGCAGGTGGCGGGCGCGGGGCACCGAGCGGGCGTCGTGCGCGAAGGCCGCCCAGTGGCTTGCCGGTAGCAGTGGCGAGCCGAGTGGCATCCTGGGGTCCTCCTGCGCCTCGATGTCGGGTCCTGGTGCCCGGGGGCCGGGCGGCCACGACCGGCTGGTACCGACCGCAGACGCATCACCGGTACCCGGGGCGCGCGGGGGCGAAACCAGCGCGCGGCACGCACCCACCCGGACGGCCCAGCGGCCGGGCGGACCGGCGGGCGGGCCCGCCGGACGGGCCGGCGGGGCCTCAGAGGACGCCGGGCACCCGGTCGTCGTCGGCGACGAGGGGGCGGCCGGCGTCGGCCCAGGCACCCATGCCGCCGGTGACGTTGACGGCCTCGAAGCCGTTCTCCTGCAGCCACGCCACGACCCGGGCCGAGCGGCCCCCCGCGCGGCACACCACGTGCAGCTCGGCGTCGGCGGGCAGCTCCCCGACGCGCTGCGGCACCTGGCCCATGGGGATGTGCAGGGCGCCGTCGATGTGACCGGCGGCCCACTCGTCGTCCTCGCGGACGTCGAGCACGACCGCTCGGGCGGGGACGTCGGCAGCGGGCACGGAGGGGAGGTCGACCATGGTGGGAGCCTAACGAGGGCGGCGGGCGGCGGAACCGCGCGGGCCCGGGGGGCGTCGGAGATCGGGAGCGCCCCGCCGCGGCCCCCACCGGGACGGGCGGGACGGCGGGCCGGGGAGGCGCGAGGATGGTGCGAGGAGGACGGCCGGTGCCGTCGCGGGCGGTGCACCCGCGCCCCGCGGTGGCGCTGGCGGCGGTCCTGGTGGCGGGCGCGGTGGGCCTGGGCGGGTGCGGAGGAGGTGCGGGCGGCGTGGCGGACGGCACGGCGACGAGCGCGCCCTCGGGGGGAGCGACCCCCACGGCACCGGCCGGCACCCCGGCCGAGGCGGGCGGCACCCTCACGGTCAGCGTGTCCGACGGCGGCACGGGCACGCGGACGTGGACCCTGACCTGCGGGCCGGACGGCGCCCCCGGCGGCGACCACCCCGACCCCGCCGGGGCGTGCGCGGCGCTGGCCGCGGTCGAGCAGCCCTTCGCGCCGGTACCGCCGGACCGGATGTGCACGCAGGTCTACGGCGGCCCCGAGACGGCGACCGTCACCGGGCGCTGGCGCGGGCAGGATGTGCAGGCCGCCTTCAAGCGCACCGACGGCTGCGAGATCGCCCGCTGGAACCGCCTCGCCGCCCTGCTGCAGCCGGGCGGTGCGGCGGGCGGGTCGCCGGGCGGCGGCTGAGCCGTCCCGGCCGCGTCCCCCGCCGCCCTCAGGCGGCGTGCCGGCCCGTGCCGCGCTGCGCCCGGTGCTCGTCGAGGTGCACGACCGCACCGACCTGCCCGCCCGGCCGCGCCGCCGCGGCGCTGGCCG
>NZ_BAABIL010000790.1:0-2787 GCF_039542765.1 Kineococcus glutinatus | reverse complement strand
GGGCCGCCCGGCCCGCGGCCCGTCTTCGGTATCGTGCGGCCCGCCCAGCCGGCCGCGGTCCGCCTGCACGCCGTCGCCCCGTCCGCGCCCGCGCCGCGGGGTGCGGCAGCCCCCACCGCCGCGCTCGTCCCCGGAGGTCCTCGCCCGTGATGCAGCATCCTGGTGCGCAGCTGTTCGACCCGGACGCCGTCCGGCTCCTCGACGGTCCCTTCAAGCAGGCGCAGGACGCCGACGTGCGCTACGTCCTGGCGCTGGACGCCGACCGGCTCTGCGCGCCCTACCTGCGCGAGGCGGGGCTGCCGCCGCGGGCACCGGCCTACGGCAACTGGGAGGGCGACGGCCTCGGCGGCCACATCGGCGGGCACCACCTGTCCGCCTGCGCGCAGCTGTGGGCCGCGACCGGCGACGAGCGCCTGCGGCAGCGGCTGGAGCACGTCCTGGACGAGTTCGAGCGCTGCCAGCGCGCGGTCGGGACGGGCTTCCTCGGCGGTGTGCCCGGTGGCCGGGCGCTGGGCGAGGAGCTGGCGGCGGGGAAGGTCGACGCCGACACGTTCAGCCTCAACGGGCGCTGGGTGCCGCTCTACAACCTGCACAAGACGCTCGCCGGCCTGCTGCACGCCGCCACCCACGCGCGCTCCGAGCGCGCGCTGCGGATGGCGGCCGGGCTGGGGGACTGGTGGCTCTCGGTCAGCCGGCACCTGGACGCGGCGGCGTTCGAGGAGATCTTGACGACCGAGTTCGGCGGCATGACCGCCTCCTTCGCCGAGCTGGCCGCGCTCACCGGTCGCGAGGAGTTCCTGCACGAGGCGCAGCGGTTCGCGCACCGCGCACTGCTGGACCCGCTCGGCGAGGGGTGCGACCCGCTGGACGGCCTGCACGCCAACACCCAGATCGCCAAGGTCGTCGGGTACGCGCGGGTCGCCGCGCACACCGGGGACCCGCGCTACCTGCGCGCGGCGCTGCACTTCTGGCAGGTCGTGACCGGCCGGCGCACCGTCGCCATCGGCGGCAACAGCGTGCGCGAGCACTTCCACCCCGCCGACGACTTCGGCCCGGTGCTGCTGGACCGGCAGGGCCCGGAGACGTGCAACACCGCCAACATGCTGGAGCTGACGGCCCTGCTGTTCGCCCTCACGGGGGACCCGGCCCTGCTGGACTTCCACGAGCGGGCCACCCTCAACCACGTGCTGTCCTCCCAGCACCCCGGGCGCGGGGGGTTCGTCTACTTCACCTCGATGCGCCCGGCCCACTACCGCGTCTACTCCCAGCCGGACACGTCGATGTGGTGCTGCGTCGGGTCCGGCATGGAGAACCACGCCCGCTACGGCCGGCTGGTGTTCACCCGCTCCGGCGCCGACCTCGCCGTGAACCTCTACCTCGCCGCGGCGCTGGAGTGGCCCGAGCACGGGCTGGCGGTCCGGCTGGAGGCGGACCTGCTGAGGTCCGACACCGCCGAGCTGCACGTCAGGGCCGCCGGGTCCTGGGAGGGCGCCGTGCTGCTGCGCCGCCCCGGGTGGGCCTCCTCCGTGGACGTCGCGGTGGACGGGCGGCCCGCCGAGGTCGAGGAGGCCGGCGGCTACCTGCGGCTGCACCGGCGCTGGTCGGGCAGCCACGTCGTCACCGTGCGCCTGGGCGCCGGGCTCGCCGTGGAGGAGCTGCCGGACTCCTCGCCGTGGGGGGCCTACCGGTGGGGCCCGGTCGTGCTGGCCGCCCGCCAGGGCGGCGAGCGCCTCGACGGGCTGCTGGCGGGGGAGGAGCGGATGGGGCACGACGCCGCCGGTCCCGTGCGCCCGATCGGGGACACCCCCGTCGTCGCCGGCGAGGACCCGCTGGGCGCCGCCGTGCTGCGCAGCCGGGACCCGCTGCGGGTCGAGCTGGCCGTCGACCCGGCGGGCGGCGCGCCGGCCGCGGTGGTGCTGGAGCCGTTCGCCACCCTGCACGACGAGCGCTACACGGTGTACTGGCCCCTGGGGGAGGCCGGCCGCGCGGCGCGGGACCGGCTGGCCGCCGCGGAGGGCGCGGCCGACGACGTGGTCGTGGACGAGGTCGCCGCCGGCGAGCAGCAGCCGGAGTCCGACCACGGCTTCGCCGGCGAGCACACCCGTGCCCGGCTGCGGGGCGCCGCGCACTCGCGCAGCGCGACCGGCTGGTTCTCCTACGCGCTGCGCGACCCCGAGGGGACGGGGAGCCTGCTGCGGCTGACGTTCGCCGCACCGGATCCGGCCGACCCGCGCGCCCACGAGCTGAGCCTGGGCGGGGTGGTGCTCGGCGAACCGGTGGCCAGCACGCCGGAGGGGGACCTGGTCCACCTCGACCACCGCGTCGAGGCCGCCCACCGCGGCGGGCCCGGCGGCCGCCTCGTGCTCGTGGTCCGCGCCCGCGACGGCCTGCCGACCGGTGACCTGGTGCGGGTCCGGCTGCTGGGCGGCGCCGGCTGACCGGCCGCACCACCGGCCGCACCACCGGTTGCGCCTAGGCTGACCGGCGTGGCGGAGCGGGTCGACGTCGTCGTGGTGGGCGGCGGGGCGATGGGGTCGGCGGCGGCGTGGCAGCTCGCCCGCCGCGGCCGGCAGGTGCTGCTGCTGGAGCGCTTCGCACCCGGGCACCACCACGGCGCCTCGCACGGCGCGACGCGCAACTTCAACACCGCCTACGCCCAGCCGGTCTACCTCGACCTCGTCCTGGAGGCCCTCGGGTCGTGGCGGGAGCTGGAGGCGGCCTCGGGCACGGTGCTGCTGGACCTGGTGGGGCTCGTCAACCACGGCGTGGTGGCGCCCTACGAGGCCG
>NZ_BAABIL010000789.1:0-1251 GCF_039542765.1 Kineococcus glutinatus | reverse complement strand
CCGGGCCGTCCGCCCCGACGAGGACGTCGCCACCACCCTCGCCGACGGCCACGGCCCCGAGGGGGTGCGCGCGGTCGTGGAGGGGTTCGTGCTGGCCTCCTACGAGCCGCCGCGCGCCGGCCTGCGCGTCGCCGAGGCACCCACCCGCACCCGGCGCCTGCTGCTGCTCGGCGAGGTCGCCGCCGCCGACGTGCAGCGTGCGCTGGCCACCGCGCGGGCCACCGTCCTGGCCCGCGACCTGGCCCAGACGCCCTCCAACCTCAAGGACCCCGGGTGGCTGGCGGGGCAGGCGCGGGAGGTGGCGCGCACCGCCCGCCTGGAGGTGGAGGTCCTCGACGCCGCCCGCCTGCGCGCGGAGGGCTTCGGCGGCCTGCTCGCCGTGGGCGGCGGGTCGCCGTCGGCGCCCTGCCTGGTCCGCCTCACCGCCACCCTCCGCGGTACCGGTGCCCGCAGCGCCCCCCACGTCGTCCTGGTGGGCAAGGGCATCACCTACGACTCCGGCGGCCTGTCGCTGAAGCCGCGCGAGGCCATGGTGCCGATGAAGACGGACATGGCCGGGGCGGCCGCGGTGCTGGCGGTGGTCTCGGCGTGCGCCGCGCTCGGCGTGCGCGCGAGGGTGACGGCGCTGCTGCCGCTGGCGGAGAACGCGATCGGTGCCTCCTCCTACCGGCCGGGGGACGTCGTCACCCACTACGGCGGGCGCACCAGCGAGGTCGCCAACACCGACGCCGAGGGCCGGATGGTGCTGGCCGACGCCCTGGCCTACGCCGACGCGCAGCTCGACCCGGACGTCGTGGTGGACGTCGCCACGCTCACGGGCGCCGCGAGCCTCGGCCTGGGCAAGCGGCACGGGGCGCTGTTCACCGCCGACGACGAGCTCGCCGGGCAGTTCCTGGACGCGGCGGCCTCGAGCGGTGAGCGGCTGTGGCGGATGCCGCTCGTGGCGGACTACCGGGAGCTGGTGCGCTCGGAGCTCGCCGACGTGCGGCAGGTCACGAACGATCCGGACGCCGGCGCGGGAGCCGTGGTGGCCGCCCTCTTCCTGGAGCGGTTCGCGGGGAGCCGGCGCTGGGTCCACCTCGACATCGCCGGCCCGGCGCGGGCCGACTCCGCCGAGCACGAGGTGAGCCGGGGTGCGACGGGCTTCGGGGCGCGGCTGCTGCTGGACTGGCTGCAGCGCTACGCCCCCGCGCCGGCGCCGCGACGGCGGGCGGCGCCGCGGCAGCCGGCCCGCAAGCCGGGGCTGCGCCG
>NZ_BAABIL010000788.1:0-1867 GCF_039542765.1 Kineococcus glutinatus | reverse complement strand
GCTGGCGCTGAACGCGACCATCGAGGCCGCGCGGGCCGGGGAGATGGGCAAGGGTTTCGCGGTCGTCGCCGGTGAGGTGAAGGAGCTGGCCCAGCAGACCGCCCGCGCCACCGAGGACATCTCCCGCCGCGTCGCCACCATCCAGTCGGACAGCTCCGCCGCGGTCGCGGCGATCGGCCACATCTCCGACACCGTGGAGCGGATCAACAGCCTGCAGGTGACCATCGCCGCCGCCGTGGAGGAGCAGACCGCCACCACCGGCGAGATGAACCGCAACGTCAGCGACGTCGCCACCGGGGCCGGGCAGATCGCCGACCGCATCGGCGGGGTCGCCGAGGCCGCCCGCACCACCAGCGACGGGGTCGCGCAGTCGATGCAGGCCGCCACCGAGCTGGCGACCACGGCCACGCAGCTGCAGGGGGTCGTCGCGCGGTTCCGGTGCTGACGGCCGGGCCGGCCCGCGGCTGCCGACGGACCGCCCGTCAGCAGCCGCAGGCCGGTGCGGCGCCGCCCCGCGGGGTCCCGACCGGTGCGGTGAGCGGGTCGGCGGGGCGGGCCGAGGTACCGGCGTCGGTCGCCACGGGAAACCCCTCCCGCACCCAGTACTCGAACCCGCCGATCATCTCGCGCACCTCGTGGCCCAGCCGCGCCAGCGCCAGCGCGGCCCGGGTGGCGCCGTTGCACCCCGGACCCCAGCAGTACGTCACGACGGGCACCGCCGGGTCGAGCAGCTTCGCCGCGCGGGCGGGGATCTCACCGGTCGGCAGGTGCACGGCACCGGGGACGCGCCCCTGCCGCCACGCCTCCTCGCCGCGGGAGTCGACGAGCACGAACCCGGGCGCGCCGCCGCGCAGGGCCGCGGCCACGTCGGAGGGGTCCGTCTCGAAGCGCAGCCTCGCGGCGAAGTGGGCCACGGCGGCGTCCCGGGAAGCGCCCTGCGGGGTGGTCGTCGTCATGCCGGGAGCGTGCCGGGCACCGGGCGCGGCCGCCAGCGGCAGGAACGACACCGTCCGGGCACTTCCTGCCACGGCCGCTGCCACACTCGGTCGGGTGTTCCGCTCCGTCGTCGCCCTCGCCTCCGATCCGGTCGCCGCCTTCGAGCTGGGCGTCGTCTCGGAGGTCTTCGGGCTCGACCGCTCCGCCGACGGCCTGCCGCGCTGGGACTTCACCGTCTGCGCGCACCGCCCCGGGCGGGTGCCGACCACCTCCGGCTACGCCGTGCACGTCGAGCACGGCCTGGGGCGGCTGGCGGAGGCGGACCTCGTCGCCGTGCCCTCCTGGCCCACCGGCGCCGGCGTGGTGCCCGCGGAGGTCGTCGCCGCGCTGCTCGCCGCCCACGACCGCGGCGCCAGGCTGCTCGCCGTCTGCTCCGGGGCGTTCCTGCTGGCCGCCGCCGGCCTGCTCGACGGCCGCCGCGCCGCCACCCACTGGCGCTACGCCCCGCTGCTCGCCGCCCGCCACCCCGCGGTCGACGTCGACCCGGACGTCCTCTACGTCGACACCGGGCAGGTCGTCACCAGCGCCGGCACCGCGGCCGCCGTCGACGCCTGCCTGCACCTCGTGCGGCAGGAGCACGGCGCCGCGGTGGCCGCGGCGATCGCCCGCCGGATGGTCGCGCCCGTGCACCGCGCCGGCGGGCAGGCGCAGTTCGTGGAGACCGCCGTGCCCGAACCCGGCACCGACGACCTCACCCCGGTGCTGGAGTGGGCCCGCGCCCACCTCGACCACCCGCTGCCCGTGGCGGTGCTGGCCGCCCGCGCGCACGTCTCGCCGCGGACGTTCGCCCGCCGGTTCGCCGCCGCCACCGGCACCACCCCGCACCGCTGGGTGCTCCAGCAGCGGCTGCTGCTCGCCGAGCGGCTGCTGG
>NZ_BAABIL010000787.1:0-1301 GCF_039542765.1 Kineococcus glutinatus | reverse complement strand
CCCGCAGCGCCCACGACCGCGTCGGCGCCCACCACCGCCGCGCCCGCCCCCGTGGCGCCCGCAGCCGCACCCGCCACCGGGTCCTTCGCCGACCTCGGCGTGCCGGCCCCGCTCGTCGCGGTCCTCACCGCGCGCGGTGTCACCGAGCCGTTCCCCATCCAGGCCGCGACCCTGCCCGACGCCCTCGCCGGCCGCGACGTCCTCGGCCGCGGCCGCACCGGCAGCGGCAAGACCATCGCCTTCGCGCTGCCGCTGGTGGCCGCCGTGGCCGCCTCCGGGCGCCGCCGGGAGCCGAACCGCCCCCGCGCCCTCGTGCTGCTGCCCACCCGCGAGCTGGCCAACCAGGTCGCGGCCACCGTCGAGCCGCTCGCCGCCGCCCTCGGGCTGCGCACCGCCGTCGTCTTCGGCGGCGTCGGGCAGAACCCGCAGGTGCAGGCGCTGCGCGCGGGCGTCGACGTCCTCATCGCCTGCCCCGGCCGGCTGGAGGACCTCATCGGGCAGGGCCACTGCCGCCTGGACCGCGTCGAGGTCACCGTCCTGGACGAGGCCGACCACATGGCCGACCTGGGCTTCCTGCCCGGCGTGCGCCGCCTGCTGGACGCCACCCCGGCCGGTACGCAGCGCCTGCTGTTCTCCGCCACCCTGGACAACGGCGTCGACGTCATCGTCAAGCGCTACCTGCGCGAGCCCGTGCTGCACTCGGTGGACCCGGCCGTCGCGCCCGTCTCCACGATGGAGCACCACGTGCTGGAGACCGCCGCCGACGCCAAGGCCGCGGTGGTGCGCGACCTGGCCTCCGGCCTCGGCCGCACGGTGCTCTTCACCCGCACCAAGCACGCCGCGAAGAAGCTCGCCAAGCAGCTCACCGCCGCGGGCGTGCCCGCCGTCGACCTGCACGGCAACCTCAGCCAGAACGCCCGCGAGCGCAACCTCGGCGCGTTCACCGACGGCAGCGTGCGGGTGCTCGTGGCCACGGACATCGCCGCGCGCGGCATCCACGTCGACGACGTCGCCCTCGTCGTGCACGTCGACCCCCCCACGGAGCACAAGGCGTACCTGCACCGCTCCGGGCGCACCGCGCGCGCCGGCGCCGGCGGCACGGTCGTGACGATCGCCGCGCCCGACCAGCGCGGCGACGTGCGGACGCTGGCCCGCCAGGCCGGCATCTCCCCGCGCTGGACGGCGGTCGGCTCCGGCCACCCGCTGCTCACCGAGCTCACCGGGCCGCGGGCCCCGCACGTGGACCCGGCCTCGGCGCCGATCCCCACGGCCCCGCCGCAGCCGCAGCGCGCGCCCCGCGC
>NZ_BAABIL010000786.1:0-3042 GCF_039542765.1 Kineococcus glutinatus | reverse complement strand
CTCAGCGCAGGCCGGCGGCCCGCTCCGCGGTCTCCACGACGTTCGTCAGCAGCAGCGCGCGGGTCATCGGCCCCACCCCGCCGGGGTTGGGGGCCAGCCAGCCCGCGACCTGTGCCACCGCCGGGTCGACGTCCCCGGCGAGCCGGGACGCGCCCGTCTGCGGGTCCACGACCCGGGAGACGCCCACGTCGAGCACGGCCGCGCCGGGCTTGACGTCCTCGGGGCGCACCAGGCCCGCCACCCCGGCCGCGGCCACCACGACGTCGGCGCGGCGCAGGTGCGCGGCCAGGTCGCGGGTGCCGGTGTGGCACAGGGTCACCGTGGCGTTGACGCCGCGGCGGGTGAGCAGCAGCCCGATGGGCCGACCCACCGTGACGCCGCGGCCCACGACGACGACCTCCGCCCCGTCCAGCGGCACGTCGTGCCGGGTGAGCAGGTCGATCACCCCGCGCGGGGTGCACGGCAGCGGGGAGGTGACCTCCTCGGCGACCCGCAGCACCAGCCGGCCCAGGTTGGTGGGGTGCAGGCCGTCGGCGTCCTTGGCCGGGTCGACGGCCTCCAGCACCGCGTTGGCGTCCACGCCCTTCGGCAGCGGCAGCTGCACGATGAACCCCGTGCAGGCCGGGTCGGCGTTGAGCCGGGCGACCTCGCTCTCCACCTCCGCCTGGGTGGCGGTGGCGGGCAGCTCGACGCGGATGGACTCGATGCCGACCTCGGCGCAGTCGCGGTGCTTGCCGCGCACGTAGCTGGCGCTGCCCGGGTCGTCGCCGACCAGGACGGTGCCCAGGCCCGGCACGACCCCGCGCTCGCGCAGCGCCGCGACCCGCACCGCGAGGTCCGCCTTGATCGCGGCGGCCGCGGCCTTGCCGTCGAGGACCTGCGCGGTGGTGGGCGACGTCACGCGCGCACCTGCGCACCGGTGGAGGGGTAGAGCGGGAAGCGCTCGGTGAGCTTGGCGACCCGGGCGCGCAGCGCGTCGGCGTCGAAGCCCGGCTTGAGGGCGGCGGCGATGACGTCGGCGACCTCGGTGAACTCCGCCGCGCCGAAACCGCGGGTGGCCAGCGCCGGGGTGCCGATGCGCAGCCCGGAGGTCACGCGCGGCGGGCGCGGGTCGAACGGCACCGCGTTGCGGTTGACGGTGATGTCCACCGCGTGCAGCCGGTCCTCGGCCTGCTGGCCGTCGAGGGCGGACTCGCGCAGGTCGACGAGGACGAGGTGCACGTCGGTGCCGCCGGTGAGGACGGAGACGCCCGCCTCGCGCACGTCCGGCTGCGTGAGGCGCTCGGCGATGATCTGCGCGCCCTCCAGGGTGCGGCGCTGCCGGTCGCGGAACTCCTCCCCCGCCGCGAGCTTGAACGCCACGGCCTTGCCGGCGATGACGTGCATCAGCGGCCCGCCCTGCTGGCCGGGGAACACCGCGGAGTCGATCTTCTTGGCGAACTCCTCCCGGGACAGGATGACGCCGGAGCGGGGCCCGGCGAGCGTCTTGTGCACGGTGGAGGTGACGACGTCGGCGTGCGGGACGGGGCTGGGGTGCAGGCCCGCGGCGACCAGGCCCGCGAAGTGGGCCATGTCCACCATGAAGTGCGCGCCCACCTCGTCGGCGATGGACCGGAAGGCGGCGAAGTCCAGGTGGCGGGGGTAGGCCGACCAGCCCGCGATGATCAGCTTCGGCCGCGCCTCGAGCGCCTTGGCCCGGACGACGTCCATGTCGATGCGGAAGGTCTGCGGGTCCACGCCGTAGGCGGCCACGTCGTACAGCCGGCCCGAGAAGTTGATCTTCATGCCGTGGGTGAGGTGGCCGCCGTGGGCCAGCTCCAGGCCCAGGATGCCGTCACCCTGGCGGATCAGCGCGTGCATCGCGGCGGCGTTGGCGGTGGCGCCCGAGTGCGGCTGCACGTTGGCGTGCTCGGCCCCGAACAGCTCCTTGACCCGGGAGATCGCCAGGGACTCGGCGACGTCCACGTGCTCGCAGCCGCCGTAGTACCGCTTGCCCGGGTAGCCCTCGGCGTACTTGTTGGTCAGGACCGAGCCCTGCGCCTCCAGCACCGCGCGGGGCGCGAAGTTCTCGCTGGCGATCATCTCCAGCGTGTCCCGCTGGCGGCCGAGCTCGGCGTCGAGGACGGCGGCGATCTCGGGGTCGACCTCCGCCAGCGGGCGGTCGGTGAGCTGGGAGCCGCTCGGGGCGGGCAGCACGTCGGTCACGGTGTCCTCCGGGGACGTCGGGCGGTCGGGTGCGCTGACGGGTGGCGACCAGGGCCCAGGCGGACGACCCAGAGTCGGTGTGCCTCGTGCGCCGCTCCCCGGTGGTGCCCCACCTTCGCCAGTCGCGACCGCCCCAGGTTAGCCGACGGCGCGGGTGGCGCCGTCGACCTCCAGGGCGATCCCCAGGGCGCCGGCCACCGTGCGCAGCTTGGCGCGGGTCTCCGCCAGCTCCGCCTCCGGGTCGGAGCCGGCGACGACGCCGGCCCCGGCGAACAGCCGCAGCCGGTTGCCGGACAGCTCGGCGCAGCGCACCCCGACGGACCACTCCCCGTCCCCGGCGGTGTCCTGCCAGCCGATCGCCCCGGCGTAGCAGCCGCGGTCGAAGCCCTCCAGCTCGGCGATGAGCGCCGTCGCCGCCGGCCGCGGGGTGCCGGCCACCGCCGGCGTCGGGTGCAGGGCCGCCACCAGCTCCGCCGACGTGGTGGCGCCGTCGCGCAGCCGGCCGGTGATCCGCGTGGCCAGGTGCCAGACGGTGGGGGTGGCCAGCAGCTCCGGCGGCAGGGCGCGCACGTCCGTGCACAGCGGCCGCAGCGCCCCGACGATCGCGTCGACGACGAAGCCGTGCTCGCGGCGGTCCTTGTCGGAGGCCACGAGGCGCCTGGCGCGGGCGGCGTCCACCGCGGGGTCCGCCGAGCGCGGCTGGGAGCCGGCAAGCGGCACCGACACCACCTCGCGCCCGCGCCGGCGCAGCAGCAGCTCCGGGCTCGCCCCCACGAGCCAGGACGGCGCCCCGCCGGGCGCGGCGGGCACCGGCACAGCCAGCACGTGCGCGGCGGG
>NZ_BAABIL010000785.1:0-1617 GCF_039542765.1 Kineococcus glutinatus | reverse complement strand
CCCCCGGTGCGGCCGCGCAGCTGACGGGCCTCGCCGTCCCGGAGGGCCCGGCGGCGCGGCTGGTGCTGGCCGGCGTCCTCGTGGTGGCGGCGGTGGCCGGCGGCGCGCTGCTGGGGCCGCTGCTGGCGGCGCTGCCCCCGCGGCTGCTGGCGGCCCCGGCGGGGGAGCGGCTCGCCGTCGTCGAGGCGCACGTCTCCGTGCTCGCCGGGCGCGAGCGGCTGGCCCGGGAGCTGCACGACAGCGTGGGGCACTCCCTGAGCCTGGTCAGCGTGCAGGCCGGTGCGGCCCGGCGCCTGCTGACCCGCGACCCCGCCGCCGCCGAGACGGCCCTGCGCGCCGTGGAGGACGCCTCCCGCCGCGCCCTGGTGGACCTGGACCACGTGCTCGGGCTGCTGCGCGAGGGCAGCGGCCCGGCGGCGGTGACCACGGCGCCGGCGCCCGACCTGCGCGACCTCGACGCCCTCGTGACCGCCTCCCGCGCCGCGGGCCTGCGGGCGGAGGTGGCCGTGCGCGGCCGGGTGGAGCAGCTGCCGGCGGTGGTGTCCCGCGAGGCGTACCGGATCCTGCAGGAGGCGCTCACCAACGCGCTGCGCCACGCCCCCGGCGCCGCCTGCCGGGTCCGGGTGGACGCCACCGGCGACGACCTCGTGCTCGACGTCGCCAACGCCGCACCCGGCGGGACCGGCGCGCCGGCGGCCGGGGGGCCCTCCGGCGGGCGGGGGCTGCGGGGGGTGCGGGAGCGGGTGCTGGACCTGCGGGGCGCGCTGGACGTCGGGGCGGACGACGCGGGCACCTGGCGGGTGCGGGTGCGGCTGCCGGTGCGGGCGCGGAGCACCACGTGAGCGGGCGCGCGGGAGCTGTCCGCGTCGCGCTCGTCGACGACGAGCCGCTGATCCGCAGCGGGCTGGCCGCCGTCATCGGCGCCGAGCCGGACCTGCTCGTCGTGGGCCAGGCCGACGACGGCGCCGAGGTCCTCGACCTGGTGGCCCGCACGTCACCGGACGTGGTGCTCATGGACGTGCGCATGCCCGGCCTGGACGGCATCGCCGCCACCCGCGCGCTGGTGCGCGCCGGCTCGGCCGCCCGCGTCCTCGTCCTGACCACCTTCTCCAACGACGAGCACGTCCTCGACGCCCTCGCCGCCGGCGCCGACGGCTTCCTGCTCAAGCGGTGCTCACCGGAGGAGGTGCTGCACGGCATCCGCACCGTCGCGCGCGGGGAGTCGCTGCTGTTCCCCGGCGCGGTGCGCGAGCTCGCCCGCCGCCACGTGCGCGCGGCCGGCGCGCAGGTGCCGGAGCTGGCGCGCCTCACCGCCCGGGAGCGGGAGGTGCTCCGGCTGGTCGCCGCCGGCCTGAGCAACGCCGAGATCGCCGCCGAGCTGGTCCTGGGGGTGGAGACGGTGCGCACCCACGTCGCGGCCGTCCTGGCCAAGACCGGCGCGCGGGACCGCACGCAGGCCGTCGTGCTGGCCTACCGCTCCGGCTTCGTGCAGCCCGGCTGACGGCACCGGCCCGCGCCGGGTGCGCGGGGTGGCGGGCCGCTAGCGTCGGGCCGGTGAGCGGGGACGCGGGGCGGCACCGGGGTGGCAGCGGCCGGTACGTGGAGGGCGAGCGCGTC
>NZ_BAABIL010000784.1:0-1734 GCF_039542765.1 Kineococcus glutinatus | reverse complement strand
GCCGCCAGCGCGGCCCGGCGCCGGCGCTCGGCGAAGGAGGCCACGCACACCCGCCGCGCCGCAGCGGTGCGGCGCACCACCTCCACCAGCGGCCCGACCGCGGCGGCGTCCTTGACGTCGACGTTGACGTGGACCCCGGGGAAGGCGTCGAGCACCTCCGCCAGCAGCGGCACCGGCTCGCGCCCACCCACCCGCGCCCGGCGCACCCGCTCCCACGGCAGGGCCGCGATGCGCCCGCGCGCGTCGCTGACCCGGTCCAGGTGCTCGTCGTGGAAGGCCACCAGCTGCCCGTCGGCGGTGGCGTGCACGTCGGTCTCCAGGTAGCGGTACCCGAGGTCGACGGCCGCGCCGAAGGCCACCAGCGTGTTCTCCAACCCGTCGCGGCTGAAACCCCGGTGCGCCATCGCGACCGGGTGCCCGGCGCTGAGGAAGGGATGGGTGCCGATCACCGGGGCAGTCTGCCCGCCCCCGCCGCCGGCCGGACCCCGCGGCGCGCGCAGGTCCCCCGAACGCCCCGCCCGGGCGCCCCGGACCCCGCCCGGACGCCCCAGGGACGCCCCGGGACGCAGCGCGCCCCCGTCCACCGGTGGACGGGGGCGCGCGGGCGGGCGCCGGGGGAGCGGCGGTCAGCCGGTGTACTCCCAGTGCCAGGGCTCGAAGGGACCGCTGCCACCGGGCCCGGCCCACGCCGGGTGCAGCCAGCCGTAGACGGCCGCGTTGCGCTTGAGCCAGTTGAACGTGGCCGAGCCGTAGACGTTCACCCCGTCGCACAGGTCGACGGCGATGCCCAGGCCGTGGCGGCTGGTGCCGGGCTTGGCGGCCAGGCCCGGCTTGCGGGCGGCCACCGAGATCTGGTCGGCCAGCGGCCGGTAGGAGTCGGTGACGCACATGGGGTGGCCGAACTCCTGCGAGTAGGCCTGGCTGAGCTGGTTGAAGGCGTGGGCGGCGTCGGCGCGCAGCACGTGCTTGGGCGCCCCCCACAGCGGGCACAGCGCGCTGCGCGGGATGGTGCCGTTGGCGTAGCCGCTGGTGTCGGAGCCCTTGCACTCCCCGACCTCCCCGACGAGCCCACCGGCGACCGACGTGCTGCCCCGGGCGGCCCGGGCGGCGGCCTCGGCCTGCGCCTGGGCCGCGGCCAGGTTGGCGGCGCGGGAGGCCTCGGAGCCGGCGGTGCCGTCGGCGGCGGCCTGCAGGACCAGCAGCTCGGCGAGCTTGTCCTTCTGCTGCAGCACGAGGGCGTCGGAGGTCTCCTTGGCCGCCTTCGCCTTGTCGGTCTCCGTGCGCGCGGCGGCCACGGCCTCGGCGGCCTTGCGCGTGGCGTCGGCCTGCTGCGCCTGCGCGGCGCGGAAGTCGTCCACCGCCTGGTCGCGGCCGCGACCGATGCGGTCGACGGAGGCCAGCAGGCTGGAGACGTCGTCGGTGGCCCGCCCCTCCAGCACGGTCACGAGGCTGGAGTACTGCTCCAGCGGACCGCCGTCCTTGTAGGCCGACGCCGCCCAGGCCCCCAGCTGCTGCTGACCCTCGGCGAGCTCGCGCTCGGCCTCGGCCAGGCGCTCGCGCTGGAGCTGCTCCTCCTCCTCGGCCTGCTGCTTGGCCAGCACCGCCGTCTGGTAGGCCTCCAGCGCTGCGTTGGCCTGCGCGGCCAGGGCGTCGAGCTCGGCCTGGGCCTGCGTCACCTTCGCCGCCGCGGCCGCCGCCGCGGCCGCCGCCGCCGCGGCGGCCTCGCGGGCCTCG
>NZ_BAABIL010000783.1:0-1669 GCF_039542765.1 Kineococcus glutinatus | reverse complement strand
ACCGGTTCCGACGACACCGGTTCCGACGACACCGGTTCCGACGACACCGGTTCCGACGACCGGGACGGTGCGACGCCGCGCGACGCCGCGGACGCCGGGGCGTGAGCGAGCGCCCGCAGCCCGACCCCCTCACCGGGCGCCGGCAGCTCGCCGCCGCCCGACGCGTGGTCGTCAAGATCGGCTCCTCCTCGCTGACCACCCCCGCGGGGGGCATCGACGGACCCCGCCTGGAGGCGCTGGCGGCCGTCCTGGCCGAGCGGCGCCGCACCGGTGGTGAGGTCGTGCTCGTCTCCTCCGGCGCCATCGCCGCCGGCCTGGCCCCCCTCGGCCTGGAACGCCGGCCCCGCGACCTCGCCAGCCAGCAGGCCGCCGCGAGCGTCGGGCAGGGGCTCCTGCTGGCCCGCTACACGGCGGCGTTCGGTGCACGCGGCCTCACCGTCGGGCAGGTGCTGCTGACCGCCGACGACGTGGCGCGCCGCAGCCACTACGCCAACGCCCAGCGGACCCTGGAGCGGCTGCTCGCCCTCGGGGTGGTGCCCGTCGTCAACGAGAACGACACCGTCGCCACGCACGAGATCCGCTTCGGTGACAACGACCGGCTCGCCGCCCTGGTGGCGCACCTCGTGCGCGCCGACGCCCTCGTGCTGCTCTCCGACGTCGACGCCCTCTACGACGCCCCGCCGCAGCGGCCCGGCGCCCGGCGCATCCCCGAGGTCGCCGCCCCGGCGGACCTGGAGGGGGTGCGCATCGGCAGCACCGGCAGCGGGGTGGGCACCGGCGGCATGACGACGAAGGTCGACGCCGCGTCGACCGCGGTGGCCGCGGGGGTGCCCGCCCTCGTCACCTCCGCCGCCCTGGCCGCCGAGGCGCTGTCCGGCGCGGACGTGGGCACCTGGTTCGCGGTGCCCACCGACCGCCGGGGCCGGCGCCGCAGCTCCCGGATGCTGTGGCTGGCGCACGCCGCGGCCCCCGCCGGGCGCCTGGAGCTCGACGACGGCGCGGTCGCGGCGGTGCTCGAGCGGCGCTCCTCGCTGCTGCCGGCGGGGGTGACGACCGTGCGCGGGGACTTCCGGGTGGGTGACCCGGTGGAGCTCGTCGACCGATTCGGCCGCGCGCTGGCGCGGGGACTGGTGAACTACTCCTCGGAGGAGCTGCCGGCCATGCTCGGGCGCAGCACCCGCGAGCTCGCGGGCACGTGGGGTCCGGGCTACGAGCGGGAGGTCGTGCACCGCGACCACCTCGTGCTGCTCCCCGGCTGAGCGCGCCGGTGCGAGCGGGGCGCGGGACGGACGCGGGTCGCTGCCGGGCGGGCAGCGGGGACGGAGCCAGGGTGGCTGACGCGCAGCTGTGGTCGGTGACGCTCACCGTCGCCGGTGACGCCGTGGATCCCGCGCAGCTGCGGGCCGGCCTGGAGCGGCTGGTCGGTGAGCGGCCGTTCCTCTCCAGCGTGCGCTACTGCGCCGACCGCGCCGAGGTGCGCTATTGGGACGAGGCGGACGGCCTCGACGACGCCGCGGCGATGGCGCTGCGGCTGTGGGGGGAGCACCGCCGCAGCGCCGGGCTGCCCGACTGGCGGCCGGTGGGGCTGGAGGTCGTCGACCGCGGCACGGTGGAGCACCGCGCGGCGCGGGTCGCGGGACCGCGCGCGTGGGGCCGCGGCCGCGGCGCG
>NZ_BAABIL010000782.1:0-985 GCF_039542765.1 Kineococcus glutinatus | reverse complement strand
CCCGCCGCGTCCGCGCCGGCCGCCACCTGCTCGGCGGTCTGCGCGGCTGCGGCCTGCGCGGGCACCGCCGGGCCGGTCGGGCCCGGCGGCACCTGCCCGTACAGGGTGGTCCGCTGCCGCAGCGGCCGGCCGATGCCCGCGGTGATCTCCCGCAGCTCCTCGACGGTCTTGGCCGAGCCGTGCTCGGAGCCGGCCATCCGGCTGATGGTCTCCTCCATCAGGGTGCCGCCGAGGTCGTCGGCGCCGCCGGTGAGCATCGTGCGGGTGCCCTCCACGCCGAGCTTCACCCAGGAGGTCTGCACGTGGTCGATGCGCCCGTGCAGCAGCAGCCGCGCCACGGCGTGCACCGCGCGGTTGTCCCGCGGCGTCGGGCCCGGCCGGGCCACGCCCGCGAGGTAGACGGGGGCGTTGGTGTGCACGAACGGCAGCAGCACGAACTCGGTGAACCCGCCGGTGCGGTCCTGCACCGCGGCGAGGGTGCGCAGGTGCTGCACCCAGTGCCTCGGGTGGTCGACGTGGCCGTACATCATCGTCGAGCTGGACGGGATGCCCAGGGAGTGCGCGGTCTGCACCACGTCGATCCACGCGGCGGTCGGCAGCTTGCCCTTGGTGAGCACCCAGCGGACGTCGTCGTCGAGGATCTCCGCGGCGGTGCCGGGGATCGAGCCGAGCCCGGCCTCCTTGACCTCCGCGAGCCACTCCCGCACGGGCACGCCGGCCTTGGCGGCGGCGGTGACGACCTCCATGGGGCTGAAGGCGTGCACGTGCACGTCGGGCACGGCGTCCTTGACGGCGCGGACGATGTCGACGTAGGCGCTGCGGCCCAGGTCCGGGGAGATGCCGCCCTGCAGGCAGACCTCGGTGGCGCCCAGGGCGCGGGCCTCGCGGACCCGGTCGCCGATCTGCTCCAGGGACAGGGTGTAGGCGTCGGCGTCGGTCTTGCGCTGGGCGAAGGCGCAGAAGCGACAGCCGACGTAGCAGACGT
>NZ_BAABIL010000781.1:0-1571 GCF_039542765.1 Kineococcus glutinatus | reverse complement strand
GAGCGGGCAGCTGGTGCTGGCCCTGGCGGGGCTGCTGCGGGCCGCGGCGGTCGCCGACACCGCCGGGCGCGCGGTGCTCTCGGGGGTGGTCGGGCGCGCCGAGGGCGAGCTGCGCGCGGACCTGCTCGACGCGGCGCTGCACCAACCGCTGGCGGTGCTCGACGAGCAGGCCGTCGGGGAGGTGCTGGACCGCGTCGACGACGACCCCGCGCAGGTGGCGAACCTGCTGCGGGGGCCGGGGTGGGAGATGGGCCGGGCGCTGCTGCGCTCGCTGCTGGCGTGGGTGGTGGCCGGCGCGACGTGGTGGGGGGCCTGGATCGCGTTCCCGCTGGCCGCGGCGGCGGCGCTGGCGCTGGCGGTGCCGCTGACGCGGGTCGTGGCCGAGCGCAAGCTGGCCGAGGAGGCGGCCTGGTCCGAGCACGCCGCGCAGCTGGAGGAGGCCGTCGCCGGGCGCGACGACGTGCGCTCCTCGCTGGGGCAGCCCCTGGTGGTGCGCCAGTACGCCGAGCGCGCCCGGGCGGTGCTGGTGCGGGTGCGCGCCACGTGCCGGGCCTCCACGGCGGTGGCGCTGCGCACCGGCCTGCTGCTGCACGGCCTGCTGGCCCTGCTCGTGGTCGCCGGCGTGGCGCTGGTGGGCGGCGGCGGCGCCGGCGTGGGGTCCTTCGTGACCCTGTGGCTGCTGGCGAGCTCCTTCATCGGCCAGCTCAACAGCGTCGCCAACCACCTGCCGGAGCTGCAGTCGGGGATGGGTGCCCTGGCGCGGATCCGCTCGCTGCTGGAGGCCGAGCGGGAGCCGGTGGCCGGGGCGGGGCTGCCGCCGGGGCCGGCGCGGGTGGAGTTCCGGGCGCTGTCCTTCGCCTACCCGGGGGGGTTCGCGCTGCGGGGGGTGGACCTCGTCGTCGAGGCCGGCACGACGTGCGCGCTGGTGGGGCGCAGCGGCGCGGGCAAGTCGACGCTGGTGAAGCTGATGGTGCGGGCGGTGGAGCCGCCGGTGGGCGCGGTGCTCGTGGCGGACCGGGACGTGCGCGACACCGCGCTGGAGGAGCTGCGCGGCGCCGTCGGGGTGGTCACCCAGCGCACCGAGCTGCTGGCGGCGAGCCTGGCGGACAACATCACCCTGTTCGCGGACGTGCCGCGCGCCGCCGTGCAGCGGGCGGTGGCGGCCCTGGGCCTGCAGTCGTGGGTGGCCTCGCTGCCCGAGGGGCTGGACACCCGCCTCGGCGTCGGCGGCACGACCCTGTCGGCCGGGGAGGAGCAGCTGGTGGCGTTCGCGCGGCTGCTGGTGCGCGACGTGTCGGTGGTGGTGCTCGACGAGGCCACCGCCCGGATGGACCCGCAGACCGAGCGGCTGGTCTCCACCGCCGCCGACCGGCTGCTGGCGGGGCGCACGGGCCTGGTGGTGGCCCATCGGCTGTCCACGACCCGCCGCTGCGACGCGGTGGCGGTGCTGGAGGCCGGGCGCGTCGTGCAGCACGGCCCGCGCCGGCGGCTGGCGGCCGAGCCGGGCCCGTTCCGCGACCTGCTGCGGGCCGCCGGCACCGAGGAGCCGGAAGGCCCCGGTGGGCGGGCGC
>NZ_BAABIL010000780.1:0-2236 GCF_039542765.1 Kineococcus glutinatus | reverse complement strand
CCCGCCGCGGGGCCTCAGGAGGTCGCCGCCGCGGCCGCGGCGCCGCGGCGCTTGTGCGCCCCGTCGCAGTACGGGGCGATGGACGTGCGCCCGCAGCGGCACAGCGCCACCGTGGCGCGCCTGCGCGGCACGGGCAGTCCGTCGGCGTCCACGATGAGCGCCGGGCCCCGCACGAGCAGCGGACCGTCGGGGCACACCGCGATGGTCACCTCCTCGTCGACGTCCCGCCGGGTGGTCGTCACGTCCGCTTCCCCCACGGGCGTCACCGCCACCGGACCTCCTGCTGCCGGGGTGCGCGCTGCGGTTGCCGCCGCGCCGAACTCGTCCATGCTCAGACTCTGACGCACCCGGCGCTGCCGCGCAGAAGGAGAACGAACCGATGACCGCCACCCTGCCCGCTCCCCCTGCACCGGCGACCCCGGCCGCGCCGGGCACCGGTGACGCGCTGCGGATGCCGCTGCCCGCGGCCCGCGGTCCCCTCAGCGCCGCGCTGCGCGAGGTCCTGACCGGGACGCGCCCCGCCGCGGACCTGCTGCCGCTGGCGCGCACCGCCGCCACCGCGCAGGACCCGCTGCGCGAGGAGGACCTGCAGATCGCCCTGACGGTGCTGTACGAGCTGCACTACCGCGGGCTGCGCGGCGTCAGCGACGACTGGGAGTGGGACGGCGACCTGCTCGCCGCACGGGCGGTGCTCGAGGCGGCCGTGGAGGCGGCGCTGCGCGCCCTCGTCGCGGTGCCCGACGCCGCACCCGACGAGGTGGCCGAGACCCTCTTCGCGATGGCGGCCGACGACAGCGGGCCGGCCGTCTCCCGGTTCCTGTGCCGGTCGGCGACGCCGGAGCAGTTCCGGGAGTTCCTCGTGCACCGCTCGATCTACCACCTCAAGGAGGCCGACCCGCACACGTGGGCCATCCCGCGGCTGTCCGGGGTGCCGAAGGCCGCGCTCGTGGAGGTGCAGGCCGACGAGTACGGCGGCGGGCGGCCCGACCGGATGCACGCGGCGCTGTTCGCGCGGACGATGCGGGCGGCCGGCCTGGACGACGGCTACGGCCGCTACGTCGACGAGGTCCCGGCCACGACGCTGGTGGCGACGAACGCGCTGTCGATGTTCGGGCTGCACCGGCGCCTGGCCGCCGCCGCCGTGGGGCACCTGGCGGTCTTCGAGATGACGTCCTCCATCCCGAACAAGCTGTACGGCAACGGGATGCGCCGGCTGGGTTTCGACGCCGACGCGACGTGGTTCTTCGACGAGCACGTCGAGGCGGACGCGGTGCACGAGCAGATCGCCGGGCGCGACCTCGCGCAGGGGCTGGCCCGCCAGCAGCCGGGGCTGACCGGCGAGGTGCTGTTCGGCGCCGCCGCGTGCCTGGCCCTCGACGCCGTCGCCGGCGCGCACCAGCTGCGGTGCTGGGAGGCGGGACGCCCCTCGCTGCGGGCGTGAGACCGGTGAGCACACCCGCAGCGGGCCGCCTGCCGCTGGAGGTCGTCGTGCCGCTGCGCTGGGGACCGGGCGGGGACGTCGCGGAGATGGCCCGCTACCTGCACGCGCTGGCCGGCTGCGCCGACGTCACCGTGGTGGACGGCTCGGCGCCGGCGGAGTTCGCCCGGCACGCCGCCGCGTTCGGCACTCCCGACGGCGCCGTGCGCCACCTGCCACCGCAGCCGTGGCCGGGGCGCAACGGCAAGGTCGCCGGCGTCGTCACCGGGGTGCGTACGGCACGGCACGAGTTCGTCGTGGTCGCCGACGACGACGTGCGCTGGGACGCCGCCGGGCTGCGCCGCGTGGCGGGCCTGCTGGAGCGCGCCGACGTGGTGCGCCCGCAGAACGTGTTCTCCCCCACGCCGTGGCACGCCCGCTGGGACACCGGGCGCACGCTGCTCAACCGCGCGCTCGGGGCGGACTACCCGGGCACGTTCGGGTTGCGGCGCAGCACGTTCTGCCGGATGGGCGGCTACGACGGCGACGTGCTGTTCGAGAACCTGCAGATGCTGCGCACCGTGCGGGCCGCCGGTGGGCGCGAGGTGCGCGCCCCGGACCTCTTCGTGGCGCGCCGGCCCCCGACGGCGCGGCACTTCCTCGGCCAGCGGGTGCGCCAGGCCTACGACGACCTGGCCCAACCGGCCCGGCTGCTCGCCGAGGCCGCCGGCCTGCCCGCCGTCGCGCTGCTGGCGGTCCGGGCGCCGCGCGCGCTGCCGGGGCCCGTCGGCGCGGTCGCGCTGCTGGCGGAGGTGGGAC
>NZ_BAABIL010000779.1:0-2078 GCF_039542765.1 Kineococcus glutinatus | reverse complement strand
GGCCCGGCGCCGGGCCGCGCCCGCAGCGGCGGGGCCACGTCACCGGCGCCCGCCCGCAGCGGGGCGGCCACGGCGTTGGCCACCGCGAGGACCGCCACGTCGTTGCGCCACGACGTCGACAGCGGCACCACCGGCGCGGGGCTGTCGTCGGCGCGGCGGAAGTGCGCCGGGAAGCTCGCCAGGTTGCCCGCGCTGGCACCGCGCCAGCCGTAGATGGACTGGTGGGGGTCCCCCACCGCCGTCACCGGGTGCCCGTCGCCGAACAGGGCGCGCAGCAGCACCAGCTGCGCGTGGCTGGTGTCCTGGTACTCGTCGAGCAGCACCACCCGGAAGCGGGCCCGCTCACCGGCCGCCACCACCCGCACCTCGGTGGCCAGCCGCGCCGCGACGCGGACCTGGTCGCCGAAGTCGAGCTGCTCGCGCTCGGCCTTGCGCCGGGCGTACTCCTCCAGCAGCGGCAGCAGCGCCCGGCGGGCGCGCAGGCTGGCCAGGACCTCGCGGACCTTGGCGAAGGGCTCACCCGCGACGTGCGCGCCGAGCTTAGCGACGCTGCGGTCGTCGCGGGGCAGCCGGGCCACGTGCGCGAGCGCCCGGTCGATCCAGCCGCCGACGTCGGCGGGGTCCAGCAGGTGCTCGGCGCACTGCCCGGACAGGCCCAGCAACGCACGGGTCACCGCCTCGGGGCTGAGGTCGAGCTCGCCGAGGTCGCCGCGCCAGCCCTCCACGACCTCCGTGGCCAGCTGCCAGGCACCGGCCTCGGTGAGGACGCCGGAGGTGGGCTCCACACCCAGGCGCAGGCCGTGGTCGGCCACGAGGGAGGCGGCGTAGGCGTTGTACGTCGCGATCGTGGGCTCCCCGGCGTCGAGGTCGCCCGCCGCGCCGGCGCTGGTCAGCCCGCGCGAGCGCAGCGCCCGCAGCCGGCGGCGCACCCGCTCGGCCAGCTCCCCGGCGGCCTTGCGGGTGAACGTCAGGCCCAGCACCTGCTCGGGCTCGACGAGGCCGTTGGCGACCAGCCACACCACCCGCGACGCCGTGGTCTCCGTCTTGCCCGAGCCCGCGCCGGCCACCACGAGCATCGGCTCCACGGGGGCCTCGATGACCGCGGCCTGCTCCGCGGTGGGCAGCGGGCGCCCCAGCCGCTCGGCGATCGCCGCCGCGGACAGCACCCGCGCGCCCCCGCCCGCCCGGGCCTGCGCCGGGGCGCTCACGCCGCCCCCCCGGGCTCGGGGTCGACGACGCTGCGCCCCTCCTCCTGCACGGGGCAGCTGGAGCGCACCGGGCAGGTGCGGCAGTGCGGCCCGACCACGGCGTCGAAGGTCCCCGCGGCCATGCCGTCGGCGGTGCTCGCCAGCAGCTCCTCCACCCACCGCGGCTCGGGGTCCTCCGCCAGCGGCGCCTGCGCCTGCACCGCGACGCCGCGCTCGCCGGTGCCCAGCTGCACGAGCGCCGCGCCGCCGGCCCCCGCTGGCTGCCCCTCGAAGCCGCCGCGCTCGGCGGCGAGCTGGTAGACGCCGAGCTGGGCGTGCCGGTCCAGCTCGTCCCTGCGGGGCTTGGCGCGGCCCGTCTTGAGGTCGACGACGACCAGGCGCCCGGCCGCGTCGCGCTCCAGCCGGTCCACCCGCCCCCGCAGCCGGGCCCGGCCCACCGCGACGGTGAAGTCCTGCTCCACGGCCACCAGCTCGCGCCCCTCGGCCGCCGCGCGGCGGGAGTACTCCGCCAGCTTCAGGACCATGTCCTCCGCGCGGCGGCGGGCGGCGTCACCGATCCAGCCGGGCGCGAACCCCAGCTCCGGCCAGCGCTCGTCGAGGCGCGCGCGCAGCTGCGCGGCACCGGCCTCGGGGACCTCGGAGGCCACGGCGTGCACCAGGCTGCCCAGGGACTGCCCGCCGGACTCCCCCGGCGTGCCGCCGACCGACTCCAGCAGCCAGCGCAGCGGGCACTGCCCGAACAGGCCCACCCGGGACGGGGAGACGGCCACCTCCTCCGCCGGCCCGCGCAGCGGCCGGGTGTCCGACAGCGGCGACACCCCGTACCAGTCCGCCGGGTCGGCCCCCGGCACCTGCGCGCGGGCCAGCCGG
>NZ_BAABIL010000778.1:2280-5422 GCF_039542765.1 Kineococcus glutinatus | reverse complement strand
CGGCCCGACGCACCGCCCGTCCCCGAGGGCGCCGACGAGGAGGTGCGCGAGATCCTCGCCGGCCTCTACGGCGACGGGATCATCGCGAAGCGGGGCGCCTTCAGCCGCGAGTGGGCCGCCCGGATGGGCGAGGACATCGAGGCCGCGTTCACCGAGGCGCGCGGCCGCGAGGGCGGCGCCGTCGGCCGCGGCCCGAACCGCTGGTACGTCGAGATCCACCCGGAGCAGCTGCGCGGGTTCGTCGACCTCGTGGACCACCCCTGGGTCCGCACGGTCTGCGAGAGCGTCCTCGGGCCCAGGTACCAGATCGTCGAGGTCGGCTTCGACATCCCCTTCGCCGGGGCCGTCGACCAGCCCTGGCACCGCGACTTCCCGATGCCGGAGGAGACCCGCACCGGTGGGCGGCTCACGTCGCTGGCCTTCAACCTCACCGCGGTCGACACCGAGGAGGACATGGGGCCCTTCGAGATCGCCCCCGGCACCCAGTGGGACTTCTCCGAGGAGTTCGACCACGGCATGTTCCCGCCGAGGTCGACGTGGTCGCGGTACGAGGAGCGCGCCGTGCGCAAGTACCCGCGGATGGGCGACGTCTCGGCCCGCTCGGCGCTCACCATCCACCGCGGCACGCGGAACCGCTCCACCAGGGCCCGGCCGGTGCTGGTCCTCGGCGTGGACGCCCCCGGCGCCGGCAACGCCGAGCACCACGACATGGCCGTCACCCGCGCGTTCCACGCGGCCCTGCCCGAGCGGGTGCGCGAGCACCTCGTCTGCCCCGTCGTCGACGAGCTGGCGCCCATCGTGCAGAAGCACTCCATCGAGGGCCTCGTCATGGGCGAGGCCTGAGGTCACCTGCGGGCGTGGCCGCTCGTCGCTGCTACGCCCGCAGGTGGCCGGTGTCGTTGTGCCGCAGCAGCAGCCACGGCCCGCGCGGGTCGCCGGGCGGGGTGGTGGCGATCTCCGCGACGCCCGTGGGGTCGACGTGCATCCGCTGCACCACCTGCGGCGGGACCTGCAGGGCGTCGGTGATCCAGAGCTTCACCGGGTACATGTGGCTCACGACGGCGATGGTGGCGCCCTCGTGCGCGGCGAGCAGCCGCTCGCGCACGCCGGCGACCCGGGCCGCCACCTGCAGCACCGACTCCCCGCCGGGTGCGACGGCGGCCGCGTCCTGCCGCCACGCCGGCAGGGCGCCGGGCCAGCCGCGTTCGACCTCGGCCTCCGTCAGCCCCTCCCAGGAGCCGAAGTCGATCTCCCGCAGGTCGTCCTCGACGCCCAGCGGCAGGCCCAGGGCCCCGGCCACCGCCTCCGCGGTCTGCCGGGCGCGGCGGACGGGGCTGGTGAGCAGCACGTCGACGCCGCCGCGCTCGCGCAGGGCGGCCGCCAGCAGCTCCGCCTGCCGCCGCCCCGTCACCGACAGCTCCGGGTCGGCGCCGGTGCAGCCGGACAGCCGCCGCTCGGCGGTGTGGGCGGTCGCGCCGTGGCGCACCAGGAGCACCGTCGTCGCACCGCGCACCGCGTACCCGCCGGGCGGTCCGGCGGCGGCAGGCCCGGTCCGGGTCGCGCTCACCGGGTGCCCGCTCCGTCCTGCGCCCCGCCCTGCGCCCCGTCCACGCTCGTCCCCTCCGGCATCGTCGACACCTCGAACCACACCACCTTCCCCGCGGGTTCCTCCCGCACCCCCCACGCGGCGGCCAGGACCTCCAGGATGTTCATCCCCCGCCCGTCCAGGGCCTCGTCGTTGCGCTCCACCCGCACCGGGTGGCGGGCGTTGTCGTCACCCACCTCCACGCGGACCGCCTGCGGGGTCAGCAGCACCCGCAGCCGCGCCTCGCTGCGGCCGTGGATGAGGGCGTTGGTGACGATCTCGCTGGCCAGCAGGACCGTCGTGTCGCAGACGTCCTCGTCGACGCCGGCCTCGCGGCAGCGCGCCCGCACGTGGGCGCGGGCCGCGCGCACGGCCGTGGCCGCCGGCTCCAGCACGAGCAGCGTCCCCTCGTCCACCCCGTCGGCGGCCACGGACCCCTCCCCGGGCGCCTCCGCGCCGGCGCGGCCGGGGGCCTCGACGCTGTCGGTGCGCAGCGCCAGCAAGGCGATGTCGTCCTCCACCGCCGGCGGCAGCTCCGCGAGCAGCGCGTCGCAGAAGCGGTCCAGCGGCAGCCCCACGTGCCGGGCCGCCGCCTGCCGCAGCCACGCGATGCCGTCGGCGATGTCCGCGCCGCGCCGCTCCACCAGGCCGTCGGTGTACAGCAGCACCGTGGAGCCGGCCGGCACCGCCCGGGCGTGGTCGCCGCGCTCGGTCGTGGGGTCCAGACCGAGCAGCAGGTCCGGCGGCGGGTCCAGCAGCTGCGCCGTGCCGTCGGGCAGCAGCAGCAGCGGCGGCGGGTGACCGGCCGTGGACCACCGCAGCACGTGGGTGCCCTTGCGGGCGTCGGACACCGACTGCTCCACCCGCGCCAGCACCGCGGTGGCCAGCGCACCCACCCGCAGGTCGGCCAGCGCCCGGTCCAGCGCCGACAGCACCAGCGAGGGCGACTCCGGCACCGTGTGCGCCACGCCGCGCAGCACGTTGCGCAGCTGGGCCATCATCGCGGCGGCCTCCCGGTCGTGGCCGGCCACGTCGCCGACCACGAGCAGGGTGCTGCCGTCGGGCACGCAGAACGCGTCGTACCAGTCCCCGCCGACCTGCGCCTCCTGCGCCGCCGGCTGGTAGCGCACCTCGATGGACAGCCCCTCCGGCCGCGGCGGCTCGGTGAGCAGAGTGCGCTGCAGCGCCTCGGAGAAGCGCTGGCTGGCCGCCACCGCCCGCCGCTCCGCCTGCCGCACCTGCAGGCGGTCCAGCCCCTGCGCGCACTGCGCCGCGAAGGCGTCCAGCAGGTCCACGTCCTCGGGGCGGAAGTCCCGCTCCCGGTCCCAGTGCAGCACCAGGGCGCCGAGGCGGCGCTCGCCCACCTGCAGCGGCAGGGCCGCCCAGGCCCGCACCCCGCCGGCCCGCGCCAGCTGCGGGGCGGCCGCCACGGCCGCCCCGAGGTCGGGCAGCAGCACCCGCCGGCCCGTGGCGGTCGCCACCGACAGCGGCAGCGGCCCGTTCAGCGGCAGGACGCCGCCGGTCCCCCCGTCGCCGGGGGCGGGGTCGCCGGCGACG
>NZ_BAABIL010000778.1:0-2263 GCF_039542765.1 Kineococcus glutinatus | reverse complement strand
CCCGTTCAGCGGCAGGACGCCGCCGGTCCCCCCGTCGACGAGGGCGCGGTCGACGGCGACGGTGGCGTGCAGCCGGAGGCCCTCCTCGCCGAGCACGGCCACCGCGCCGTCGCAGCAGCCCAGCGCGGTGCGCGCCCGCGACACGAGGGCGCCGGCGAGGTCGTCCACCGTCTCCGCGCCCGACAGCCCCAGCGCCAGCTCCGCCAGCCCCTGCAGCCGCCGCGCCGTCGCGGCCTCCGCCGCCAGGGCGGCGCGCAGCTCCTCCGCGCGGGCGTAGAGGTCGGCCTCCACCTCCTCCACCCGCCGGCGCCACACCGCGCCCTGCTGCCTGGCGTGCTGGACGGCCTCGCGCTCGCGGATGTAGTCGGTGATGTCCTCCGCGCGCTGCACGACGAGGGCGGTGCGGCCGGTGGTGTCGGGCACGGGGATGCTGATGAGGCTCCAGTGCCGCTCGGTGTACGCACCGCTGAGCGGGTCGAGGATGTCGTAGCGCTGCACGGGCATGGTGTGGATGCGGCCGGTGTCGCGGGCCTGCTCGAAGGAGGCGCGCACCTGCGCGACGCCGCCGTCGGGCTGCTCGGGCGTGGGGTGGCCCGGGAAGGCCTCGAACACCGGCCTGCCGACGATGTCGGCCAGCCGGCGGCCGGTGGTGGCCAGGTAGGCGGGGTTGGCGTCGACGATGACCAGGTCGCGGTCCATGACGACGAACGGTGTGGGGACCGCGGCGAAGACCGCGGCGTGGTCCACGGGTCCGGCGGATCGCGGCACGGAGCTCCTCCCGGCGGTCGGCGCCCGCCTGGGGGCGGGATCGCCAGTCTGGCACGCGGTCCGGCGCGCGGTCCGGCCGCGCCGGGCAGGCCTCAGCGCACCCGGACCGTCACGCCCGCCTCGGCCGCCACGAGCTCGCCGACCACCGGGAAGCCGGGCACCTCCCCGGCCACGAGCAGCCCGCCGGAGGTCTGCGCGTCGGCCAGCAGCAGCGCCTCCTCCTCGGCCACGGCGAGGTCGGCGTGCGGGCGCACCCACTCCAGGTTGCGCCGGGAGCCGCCGGGGACGAAACCCTCCCGCAGCGCCTGCCGGGCCCCGGCCACGTACGGCACCGCCGCGGCGTCCAGCACCGCGGTGACACCGCTCGCGCGGGCCAGCTTGTGCAGGTGCCCGAGCAGGCCGAAACCGGTGACGTCCGTGGCGCAGCGCGCACCGGCGGCCAGCGCCGCGGCCGAGGCGGCGGCGTTGAGCGTCGTCATGACGGCCACGGCCTCCTCGAACACCTCGCCCGTCGCCTTGTGCCGGCTGTTGAGGACCCCCAGGCCCAGCGGCTTGGTCAGGGTCAGGGGCAGCCCGGCGCGCCCGGTGTCGTTGCGCAGCAACCGGTCGGCGTCCGCCGTGCCCGTCACGGCCATCCCGTACTTCGGTTCGGGGTCGTCGACGCTGTGCCCGCCGCCGACGTGGCAGCCCGCCTGACCGGCCACCTCCAGCCCGCCGGCCAGCACCTCCCGCGCCAGCTCCAGGGGCAGCAGCTCGCGCGGCCAGGCCAGCAGGTTCACCGCCACCACCGGGGTGCCGCCCATGGCGTAGACGTCGGAGAGCGCGTTGGCGGCGGCGATGCGCCCCCAGTCGCGGGCGTCGTCGACGACGGGGGTGAAGAAGTCGGCGGTGGCCACGACGGCGGTGCGCCCGCCGGGGGCCAGCCGCACGACGGCCGCGTCGTCGCCGGTGTCGAGCCCGACGAGCAGCTCGGCGGCCCCGCCGCCGGGGGCACCGGCCAGGCCGGCGACGACGTCCTCCAGCTCCCCGGGCGGGATCTTGCACGCGCAGCCGCCCCCGTGGGCGTACTGCGTCAGGCGCACGGGGGCGGACGTGGGGGTGGGAGCGGGGGAGGTCGTCACGGCGGTAGCGAAACACCCACCGGCGCGCCCGGCGCGGCGGGGGTCGTGGCATGCTCGTCGTCGCCGGCGCGGGGAGGCGTCTGGGTGCCTGGTGGCCCCCGCGGTCTTCAACACCGACGTGACCGAGCACCTCGGTCAGGCGGGTTCGATTCCCGTCCGCCTCCGCCGGCCGTCCAGGCCGCGGCCGTACCCGCCGCGGCCGTCCGCGGCGGGTACGCCGGGACGCGCCTACAGTGCCCGCGTGCCCGACCCCCTGCCCGACCCCCGCCGCACCGTGCCCCGCACCGACGCCGTCCTGGCCGACGAACGGCTGGCCGGCGCGCTGCGCGAGCTGGGGCGCCCCGCCGTCAAGGCCGCCGTGCAGCGCGCGCAGC
>NZ_BAABIL010000777.1:0-907 GCF_039542765.1 Kineococcus glutinatus | reverse complement strand
CGCGAGGCGCTGGACGTGCTGGAGGGCGCGCTCCTCACCGCCGACCTGCCGCAGGACGGCCGGGTCGAGCTCGCCGCCCGCTACCGACCCGCCAGCACCGACCACCGCGTCGGCGGGGACTGGTTCGACGCGCTGCGCCGCCCGGGTGGGCGCACCCTGCTCGTCGTCGGC
Organism: Kineococcus glutinatus; assembly: GCF_039542765.1. Taxonomy (NCBI): domain Bacteria; kingdom Bacillati; phylum Actinomycetota; class Actinomycetes; order Kineosporiales; family Kineosporiaceae; genus Kineococcus; species Kineococcus glutinatus. The sequence continues at coordinate 736 of NZ_BAABIL010000777.1, read as the reverse complement.
GACGTCGCCGGCCACGACCCGACCGCCGCCGCGGCGATGGGGCAGCTGCGCGCGGTGCTGCGCACCCTCGCCGTCGACCGCCTCGAGGACCCCGCGCACACCGTGCGGCGGCTGGAGACCACCGCCGCCGCCCTCGGCCTCGACGTCACCGCCACCTGCCTGGTCGCCGAGCTCAGCAGCGGCCCCGGTGCCTGCCCGGGGGCGCTGCTGCGCTGGACCAGCGCCGGCCACCTGCCCCCGCTGCTGCTGCACCCCGGCGGGCGCGCCGAGCTGCTCACCACCGCCCCCGAGCTGCTGCTGGGCGTCCGCCCCGACGCCGCCCGCAGCGACCACGAGGTGCGGCTCGCGCCCGGCAGCACCCTGCTGCTCTACACCGACGGCCTCGTCGAGCGCCGCGACCACGACCTCGACGAGGGCCTGGAGCTGCTGCGGCGCACCGCCACCGGCCTCGCCGGGCGCCCGCTGCCCGCCCTGCTCGACGGGCTGCTCACCGGTCTCGCCGCGGCACTGGGCGACCCCCGGCCGCCGCACCCGGCGCCCGGCGCCGACGACGTCGTGCTGCTGGCCGCCCGGCTGCACCCCGTCGCGGCCTGACACCCATCCCTCCCCGCCCATCCCTCCCCGTCCATCCCTCCCCGCCCGTCTCCGGGTCCGGGCGCCCGGGAGCGGAGTCCGGAGCGCCCGAACCCGGAGACGGGCGCCCGAAGGGTGCCGTGGTGGCGCCCGAACCCGGAGA
>NZ_BAABIL010000776.1:0-2701 GCF_039542765.1 Kineococcus glutinatus | reverse complement strand
GCACGCCCGCGGCGGCGAGGTTCTGGCGCAGCAGGTCCTCCTCGAACGCGGCGGGGAAGGAGCGCAGCGCGCCCGCGCGGGCCAGCGCCCGCACCAGCGCCCAGCCGCCGAGGCCGGCGACGAGGGCGCCGGAGACGGCGAAGAGGCCCAGGTAGGCCAGCTTCCACGCCCACGTGTAGTCCGGCACATACACCCACCACTCGTAGGCCGCGACCTCCAGGGCGGCGGCGAGCACACCACCGAGGACGGCGACGGCCGCCCCGAAGCGCCGCCACGCGAATAGCGCGACCGCCAGCTCCACGCCCAGGCCCTGCAGCGCCCCGGAGACGAGCACGCCGGCGCCCCACTGGTTGCCGCCGGGCAGCAGGGTCTCCACGGTCGCGGCGACCACCTCCGCGAACAGCGCCGCCCCCGGGCGGCGGACGACGAGGGCCCCGACCACGGCCGGCAGCAGCCAGACGCCGGCGGCGAGCCCCGCGGCGGGCTGGAAACCCACCCACAGCGGCGTCAGGAAGCCGTAGAGGACGTCCCAGCCCCAGAACACGACGCCGAAGGCGACGCCGAGCAGGGCGGCGGTGGTGAGGTCGACGCTGCGCCAGCGCCGCAGGGGCCGGCGGGCGAGGGCCGGCCCGGCGGCCGGGCGCTGCCCGGGCACCCGCTTGCCGAGCGGGGTGGGTGCGGACATGTGGTGCTCCTCCCGGACGTGCAGGAGGGGGACCCGCGTCCCGGGTGGGACGAGGTCGAGACGGCCCGACTCCCTACGCCGGTGCTAACCGGGTCAGGTTCGAGGGTCTGCGGCTACCCGCACTCTCAGCGCCCGCGGCGCTCCCCTGTCGTACCCCCGACCGTACCGGATCGCGCACGCGGTCCTCGCCCTGCACCGGCGCGCCGTGCGAGGCTGTCGGGGTGCTGAGGCTGCTGCGCGACCGGCGCACCGGGGACCCCGCCCGCGGGACGCGGCTCGTCGCCCTCGTCGTGGCCCTCGGGATGCTCGGGCTGTCCGCGACCGCGCTGGCGCCGGTGCTGCGTTGGCTGCTGGGGGTCCTCTAGGGCAGGGTGCGCTCCATGAACGCGATGGTCTGGAAACTCCTCGGCACCGGCGCCGCCGTCGGCGCCGGCGCCGCCGCCAACACCGTGATGAAGCGGTCCTGGAAGCTGGCGACGGGCAGCAACCCGCCGGACAACCCCGAGGACCCGGACGTCGGCTGGAAGGAGGCCGTCGCGTGGGCGCTGGTCTCCGGCGCCGTCATCGGCCTGGCGCGGCTGCTCGCGGAGCGGCAGGCCGCCGCGTACTACCGCAAGAGCGTCGGCGCCCCCCCGCCCGGGATGGGCGCCGGCCCGACCTGAGCCGCGACGCCGGCGGGGCGTCAGACCCCAGGGTCCGCCCCGCCGGTCGCGCCGGTCACGGCGCCCACCGCCTCCATGCTGCCGCTGAGGGCCGCGAGGTAGGTGCGCGACACCTCGTACAGCCCGTACCCGGCGGCGTGCACCCGCGGTTCCTCGTCCGCCTCGTACGCCAGCACCGCCTCCAGCGCGCGACCCGCCGGGCCCTCGTGCTGCAGCACCGCCGCGTGCACCGCCCGCCCGACGCCCGTCGTGCCCAGCAGGTCCGCCTCCCCGATGCCGAGGGCCTCCGCCACGCCGGAGAGCAGCCCCGCCGTGTAGGCCAGGTCGGCGGCGCCGCCCGCCAGCCGCGCGGTGGCCGTCGCGCGGGCCAGCACCCGCGTCAGGGTCTCCTCGTCGACGCGGGTGACGCCGCCCAGCAGCAGCAGCACCACCCACGAGCACAGCTGGCGCCGTCCCAGCAGGACGATCGCCTGCCGCAGCGAGGTGATCTGCTGCCGGGCGCCCACCGCCGCCGAGCGCACCGTGCGCAGCACCCGCACGCTGAGCCCCGGGTCGGAGGCCACCAGCGCCTCGATGTCGGCGATGGAGGTGTCGGTGCTGGTCAGGGCCCGCACCAGCCGCAGGCAGACGACCTGGGAGGGGGACAGGCTCGCCTGCTCCAGCGTGACGGGCCGCTGCAGCAGGTACCCCTGGAAGAGGTCGGCGCCCGCGGCGCGGCAGGCCGCGAACGTCTCCTCGTCCTCGACGCGCTCGACGACGACGCGCGCGCCGGGGTTGAGCCGGCGGCTCAGGCCGAGCACGTCGCCGAAGCGTTCCCCGACGCCGCTGACGTCGATCTTGACGTAGTCGGCCAGCGGGACGGCCGGCCAGCGGTGCTCCTCCCCCGCGAAGTCGTCGACGGCGAGCCGGTAACCCCGCTCCCGCAGGTCCACCAGGCCGCGCAGCACCTCCTCGTCGACGACGACGTCCTCCAGCAGCTCCAGCACGACCCGGCCCGGCGCGCAGGGCACGGGCAGCTGCCCGGTGAGGAAGCCGCGCGTGAGGTTGAGGAAGAGGGGGCGGTCACCGGCGATCTGCTCGACGCCGAAGTCCCCGAACGTCGCGCTGATCACCTGGGAGGTGGCGCGGTCCTGCGCCGCCTGGCCCACCAGGGCCGCGCTCGTGCCGCCGTGGGCGCGGAACAGCAGCTCGTACGCCACCAGCCGGCGGTCGCGGTCGTAGATGCCCTGCCGGCCGACGCGCACGGGCACCGCCACGGGCGGCGCGGCCCGGAGGTCCGGCGCCGGGGCGTTCGCGAGCGGGTCGGCGCCGACGGGGACCGGCGGCGCACCGACCGGGCCCTGCGGGTCCGCCC
>NZ_BAABIL010000775.1:0-774 GCF_039542765.1 Kineococcus glutinatus | reverse complement strand
CGAAGAGGGCGTAGGGCGCGTCGAGCGCGGCGACCGCGCCCCCCTCGGCCCGCTCCGGGGCCAGCGCGCCGCCGAGGTGGCGCAGCTCCGCGGAGGCCAGCGCGGTGCCGCCCGGGCCGGTGAGCGCGTCGGCGAACGCGTCGACGGCCTCCACCGGCAGGTCCGCCAGCAGGACGCCGTGGCCGGCGGTGGGGGTGGGGTCGACCGGGTCCAGGTGCAGCGCACCGAGGTCCGCCACCGGCACGTCCGCGAAGGAGTCCTGCTCCGGGGCCAGGGCGCGCAACCCGGCCAGCAGCCGGTCGGCCTCCGCCGCGTCCTCCTGCATGGCGGCCTCCACGACGACGAGGGAGCGCCCGCGCAGCGCCGGCGGCAGCTCCGGCAGCGGCGGCAGGTGCAGCACCCGGGCCACGGAGGTCACCGAGGCGGGCAGCGCCGCCGTCCACGCCCGCCAGGCGCGCAGCACCCGCCGGGCCTCGGCGGCCGGCCAGGCCAGCGCCCCGGCGTGCACGGTGGTGATCGGGTAGAGCCGGAACTCCAGGGCGGTGACGATCCCGAACGACCCCCCACCGCCGCGCAGCGCCCACAGCAGGTCCGGGTCGCTGCCCGGCCCCACGCGGCGCAGCACCCCGTCGGCGGTGACGACGTCGGCGGCGGTGACGCTGGCGGCGGCCAGCCCGTGGGAGCGGGCCAGCCAGCCCAGCCCGCCGCCGAGGGTGTAGCCGACGACGCCGACGCCGGGGGCGAAACCGGCCAGCGCGGCGAGCCCGCAGGCCG
>NZ_BAABIL010000774.1:0-2235 GCF_039542765.1 Kineococcus glutinatus | reverse complement strand
CTGCCGCTGCTGGCGGCGTGGCCGCGGTTCGGGTGGCGCCGGGCGCTGGCGAGCGCGGGGGCGGCCGGCGTGCTGGTGCTGCCGTGGGCGCTGGCCGGTCCGGCCGCGATGTGGCACGACACGGTGGAGGTCATGCGCGACCTGCCGCCGCTGCGCTTCGCCGACACCGTGTACGTGGCGCTGCTGCACGAGGCGGGGCTGGCGCTGCCGCTGCCCGCGGTGGGGGTGGCGGTGCTGGCGGTCCTGGTGCCCGCCTGCCGGCGGGTGCGCCGCGGGACCGGCCTGGACGGGGTGCTGCTGTGGGCGGCGGTGGTGCTGCTGGTCGCCAACCTCGTCAACAAGCAGGCCTTCTACAACCAGTACTGGCTCGTGGGGGCGCTGCTGCTCACCGCCTGGGCGGCGGCCGCGGCCCCGCTCACGCCGCGTCCGGGTCCACCCCCGCGAGCATCCGCTGCAGCCGCAGCGCCAGGTCGTCCCAGCGCCACGCGCGGCTGACCCACTCCCTGCCGCGCTCGCCGTGCCGGCGCGCCAGGCCGGGGTCGAGCAGGTAGCGGGTGACGGCGGCCGCGACGGCGGCGGGGTCGCGGCCGTCGACGACGGTGCCGCTGACCCCGTCGAGCACCGCGTCGGGTGCGCCGCCGGAGCGCCCGGCCACCACGGGCAGCCCGCACGCGGCGGCCTCCAGGTAGCAGATGCCCAGCGCCTCCGGCTCCAGCCCGCCCAGCCGGGTGCGGGCCGGCATGCAGAAGACGTCCCCGGCGTCGTGGTGGGCGGGGGTCTGCGCCCAGGGCACGGCGCCGGTGAGGACGACGGCGTCGGCGACGCCCAGGCGCCGGGCCAGCCGCACGAGGGAGCGCCGGCGCGGGCCGTCGCCGACGAGGAGCAGCACCGTGCCGGGCACGTCGCGGCGGATCCGCGGCAGGGCGCGCACGAGCACGTCCTGCCCCTTGCGGGTGACGAGGCGGGAGACGCACACCACGACGGGGCGGCCGGCCAACCCCAGGCGCTGGCGCACCTCGTCGCCACCGCAACCGGGGGTGAACACCGAGGTGTCCACCCCGGGGGTGAGCCGCCGGACGCGGGCGCGGGCGGCGGGCGTCAGGGGGCGCTCGATGCGCTCGCGGCACCAGGGCCCGAGGCAGGTGAGGACGTCGGCGCCGTCCCCGATGCGGCGCAGCAGGGCGCGGGAGCCGGGCAGCGCCGACCACCACACCTCGTGGCCGTGGGTGGTGGCCACGATCCGGCGCACCCCGGCGCGGCGCAGTGCCGGCGCCATGAGCCCCAGGGGGGCGGCGGCGCCGAACCAGACGGCCTCGCAGCCGTGGGCGGCGGCGGTGCGCGCGACGCGACGGGTGATCGCCGGCGTGGGCACGAGGAGGGGTGAGGGGTCGCGGACCACGGGGAAGGGCAGCCGGGCGTCGACGTCGCGGTCGCCGCGCTGGCGGGCGGTGTGCACGACGATGCGCCCGGGTGGCATCCGCCGCGCCATCTCCAGCACGAAGGTCTCGATGCCCCCGGTGCGCGGGGGGAAGTCGTTGGTGACGACGAGCACGACCGGTGGCTCGCCGGGGGGCACCGGTGGGCTCACCGCCAGCCCGCCAGCCCGCCGCGGACCTCGGCGCGCCAGCCGGTCACGAGGGTCTGGAGGTCCTCGCCCAGCACCGACCGCGCCGTGGCCGCCAGGGGCGCGCCGCCGGCGAGGGCGCGCTGCAGGGCCACGAGGGCGCCGGCGCCGCAGCGGCGGGCGATCGACTCGCACAGCGTCCACGCCGCGGCGTAGGCCACCCCGATGACGTCGGTCCCGGCGGCGGCCTCGAAGTCGGCGTCGGGCGGGACGCGCGGCTCGGCTCCGGCCCGCACGGCCGCCAGCAGCGGGGCGGCGAGGGCGGCGGGGTCCAGCCCCCGGCCGGTGCGGGCCAGCTGGTCGGCACCGCCCTCGACGAGCCAGCGCGGCAGCGGCCGGGTCCCGCGCAGGGCGAGCTTGCCGCGCAGCGCCACGTGCGCGAGCTCGTGGGCGAGCACGACGGACCTGCCGGTGACCGTCAGCGCGTCGAAGACGGACGGCTGCACGACGATCCGCACGCCGGCGCCGGCGACGGAGGCGTCCCCGACGGCGAGGGCCGCGTAGGGCGCCGTGCGCGCCGCGTCCCGGCCGAGCAGCCGCCCCGCGTCGGCGGTGGTGGCGGGGACGAGGACGGCGGTGCGCCGCGGCCACCCGGGGCCCCACGCCGCCTC
>NZ_BAABIL010000773.1:0-570 GCF_039542765.1 Kineococcus glutinatus | reverse complement strand
CGCCCGCGCGGCCGGGTCGGCCCTGCTGGTGGTGGCCACCCACCGCGACGTGCCCCGGGGCGACACCTCGCCGCTCGCTGCGGCCCTGCCCGCCCTGCACGCCGAGCCCGCCGCGCTGGCGCTGCGGCTGCGCCCGCTGGGCCGCGATGCCGTCGCGCAGCTGCTCCGCACCCGCCTGCCCGGGACCGCCGGGGCCCTGCACGGCGTCTGCGAGGAGGTCGTGGACGAGGTGGCCCGCCGCACGGGCGGCAACCCGCTGTTCGTGCGGGCCGTCGTCGCCCTGCTGGCGCAGCGACCTCCCGCGCAGCGCGACGCGTCGACGGTGGCGGCGCTGGCCGCCGAGCCCGAGCTGCGCGACGTCGTGCGCGCGTGGGCGCGCGGGCTGCCCCGGACCACCCGCGAGGTCCTCAGCGCGGCCAGCGTGCTCGGCGAGGACTTCGAGCTGCCCGACCTGGCCGCGCTGCGCGGGCAGGACCCCGCCGACGTCCTGACCGCGCTCGAGGCCGCGCTCGCCGCCGGGGCCGTCAGCGCCGCGGCCGCACCGGGCGGCTACCGCTTCGCCCACGCCCT
>NZ_BAABIL010000772.1:0-1667 GCF_039542765.1 Kineococcus glutinatus | reverse complement strand
GGTCCCGCCCGCCGGTGCGGCCGCCCTCGCCGTGGTCGCGGTGGCCGCGCTGCTGGCCCTGATGCTGCCGGGCGTCGTGCTGCTGCTGCCGGCGCTGCTCGTGCTGGCCCTGCACGCGGTGCACCGCCGCCTCGTGCTGCCCCGCACGGGCGGCTAGCCGGTGGGCGCCCACGCCTCCGCGCCGGTGCGGACGGGGCGGCCGGTGGCCGCGGCCTCCTCGATGGCGAGGCCGAGGAGCTGGTCCTGGGCGCCCTCGGCGAGCGGGTACGGGCCGGGGCCCAGCCCGCGGGCCCACGTCCCGGCCTCGCGCAGGAGGGTCGTGACGGCGATCTCCTCGTCCGTCAGCCGGTGCGGGGCCAGGTCGTTGCGGTACACCACGCGCCCGTCGAGGCTGATGTGGTCCAGGTACATGCCCTGCACGTCCTGGTGGGTGCCGGGCTGCCGGCGCACCAGCTGCTGCTCCACCACCGTGCGGGGGTCCACCCAGCGCACCAGCCGGTCGTCGACGAGCTCGCCGTGGCTGCCGCGCACCACGGTGCGCCGGCTGCGCAGCGGGTTGCGGGTCTGGGTCTCGGTGAAGTCGTAGAGCGCGGTGCGGCCGTCGCCGAAGTCGAGGGTGGCGATGGTGGTGGCCAGCTCGCGCGGCGCCCGCTCGCCCGTCCAGCCGGCCCGGCCGAGCGGGTCGAGCAGCGGTGCGCGGGTGGTGGTGGCGCGCACCTCGGCCGGTGCGAAACCGACGTCGAGCAGGTCACGGAGGAGGGCGACGGCGTGGTGCAGCTGCGTGGAGGACACCTGGGCGCTGGTGGGGGTGCCGATCGCCCCGCCGCGCACGACGGAGCGCCGGGCGGCGTTGACGGGGTTGCGCGGGTACTGCTCGGCGACGTGCACGAGCCCGCTGGGACCGACCCGCTCCCACGTCCGGCGCAGCGCGGGCAGGTCCGGCGCCGGCGGTGTCTCCTGCAGGACGTGCACGCCACGCCCGACCAGGTCGGCGAGCACGTCGGGTGCCGCGGCGGCCACCACCGCGAGCTCGGGGCGCCCGCGGGCGAGCAGGCCGGCGACGTCGCGGGCGGCGGGCAGGCCCCAGCGCTCGCGGACCTCGGTGGCGGCGGCCTCCCGCCGCACCAGGACACAGGTGACGGACAGCAGGTGCGGCAGCCGGCGCGCCAGCCGCAGGACCATGCCCGCGCGGTAGCCGCTGCCGACGAGGGCCAGGCGCACCGGCCCCGCGCCGGGCTGCGGCGGGGTTTCCCCGGACGTGGTGGGCACGGTTTCCTCCAGGGGGTCCGGCACGGTTCAGCGGCGGGGCCGGCGGTGCTCGCTGGAGCGGCGCACGACGAGGTCGGGGGAGAAGACGACCTGCTGGTGGACGTGGTCCTCCTCGCCGCCCGCCTCGGTGAGCAGCAGTTCCGCGGCGGTGCGGCCCAGCAGGTGCCGCGGCTGCCGCACGGACGTCAGGGGGACGGCCGCGGCGGCGGCGAACTCGATGTCGTCGTAACCGACGATCGCGAGGTCGGAGGGCACCCGCACGTCGCGCGCGGTGGCGTCCTGCAGGACGCCGAGGGCCACGAGGTCGTTGGCGCAGAAGACGGCGGTGGGCCGCTGCCGGGGCGCGACGGCGGCCAGCGCGGCCCCGGCGCGGCGGCCCTCCGCCACCGTGAGGCCGT
>NZ_BAABIL010000771.1:0-4304 GCF_039542765.1 Kineococcus glutinatus | reverse complement strand
TGGTCGGCGCCCGGGGCGCGCTCGGGCACCACCCGCAGCCGCCGGACCCCCAGCCCGCCGCAGCCCGCCGCGACCCGCGCGTCGGACGTCACGACGAGGACCTCGGCGGCGTGCGGGCACGCCGCCGTCGCCGCCACCGCGTCCAGCGCGATCGCCAGCGCCAGCTCCTCGCGGTCGACGGCCGGCGGTGGCAGCAACCGGGACTTCGCCGCCGGCCCGCCCTTGACCGGCAGCACGAGCGTCCACGACCACCGCGGCGGCTCGCCCGGGCGCGCGGGAGCGGGGACGGGGCGCACGGCCGCGATCCTCCCAGGACCGCGCACCGGTGGGTGCGCCGGCACCCGGCACGTGACCCGGCACGTGCACCGGCACCCGGCACGTGCGCCGTAGGCTCCCGTGGCCGGTACGACCCGACCCGACCCGACCCGGCCCGACCCGCACCGGAGGTGCTGCCCGATGACCCGCGCCCGGAACACCGCGTGAGGCGCGCCACCGTCCTCGGGGCCGGCGGCTGGGGGACGGCCTTCGCCCTCGTCCTCGCCGACGCCGGCTGCGACGTCCGGCTGTGGGCGCGCCGCCCCGAGGTGGCCCGCGAGGTCGCCGAGCGGCACACCAACACCGCCTACCTGCCCGGCGTGGAGCTGCCCGCCGCCGTGCGGGGCACCGCCGACGCCGCCGAGGCGCTGCACGGCGCCGACCTCGTCGTCCTCGCCGTGCCCGCCCAGCTGCTGCGCGAGCACCTGCACCGCTGGCGCGACCTGCTGCCCCCCGCGGCGCCCCTCGTGAACCTCGCCAAGGGCGTCGAGGTCGGCACCGGCGCCCTGATGGCCGACGTGGTGCGCCAGGCCACCGGCGCCGACCCCGGCCGCGTCGTCGCCGTCTCCGGGCCCAACCTCGCCCTGGAGGTGGCGCGCCGCCAGCCCGCGGCCACCGTCGTGGCCTGCGCCGACCCCGCCGCCGGGCACGCCGTCGCCGACGCCTGCACCAGCGCGGCGTTCCGCCCCTACCTGTCCGACGACGTCGTCGGCGTGGAGGTCGCCGGCGCCGTGAAGAACGTCGTGGCCCTCGCCGTCGGCATCGCCGAGGGCCTCGGTCTCGGCGACAACGCCAAGGCCGCCGTCGTCACCCGCGGGCTGGCCGAGACCGCCCGGCTCGGGGTCGCCCTCGGTGCGCGGGCCGGCACCTTCGCCGGTCTGGCCGGCGCCGGCGACCTCGTCGCCACCTGCGCCTCCCCGCTCTCGCGCAACCACCGCGCCGGGCTGGCGCTGGCCCGCGGGCAGCAGGTGGCCGACGTCCTGCTGCCCGGGCAGGTCGCCGAGGGGGTGCGCTCGGCGCCCGCCGTGCTCGGGCTCGCCCGCCGCCACGGCGTCGACATGCCCCTGACCGAGCAGGTCGTGGACGTCGTCGCCGGTCGCCGCGACGCCGCCGAGGCCGCCCGCGCGCTGTTCGCCCGGCCCCGCACGACCGACTGGATCTGACGGCCGTCCCCGGTGTGCCGGGGACGGCCGCGACCCTCAGCCGGCCGGCGCGACCACCCGCAGCGCCTGGTCCAGGTCGCGCCACAGGTCCTCGACGTCCTCCACCCCCACCGACAGCCGCAGCAGGTCCTCCGGCACCACCGCCGGCTCGCTCGGGTGGCGTCGGCGCCGCTCGATCAGCGACTCCACCCCGCCCAGGCTCGTCGCCGGCAGCCACAGCCGCACCGCGTCGACCACCGCGTCGGCCCCGGCCGGGCCCCCGGCCACCTCGATCGCCACGATCGCGCCGAAGCCGCCCATCTGCCGCGCCGCCAGGGCGTGCCCGGGGTCGGTCGGCAGCGAGGGGTGGCGCACCCGCGTCACGGCCGGGTGCTGCGCCAGCCGCCGCGCGAGGACCGCCGCGGAGGCCTGGGAGCGCTCCAGCCGCAGCGCCAGCGTCCGCAGCCCCCGCAGCGCCAGCCACACCTCCCAGGGCCCCGGGATCGCCCCGTGCAGGGTGCGCACCTGCCGCAGCCGGGCCAGCAGGTCGGGCTCGCGCACCACCACCGCGCCGAGCACCACGTCGGAGTGCCCCGCGAGGAACTTCGTCACCGAGTGCACGACGACGTCGGCGCCCAGCTCCAGGGGCCGCTGCAGCAGGGGCGTGGCGAAGGTGCTGTCCACCACCACCAGCGCGCCCGCCGCGCGGCCGAGGGCCGCCAGCGCCGCCAGGTCGGCGACCTCCAGCAGCGGGTTCGTCGGCGACTCCAGCCACAGCAGCGCCCCCGGCCCGGCCGCGGCCAGCGCGGTGCGCACGCCCTCGGGGTCGGTGACGTCCACGCCCACCACCCGCAGCACCCCGCGCCGCTGCAGCAGCGCCGACAGGGCGTGGGTGCCGTTGTAGGCCCCGTGCGGCACCAGCAGGGTCGCGCCGACGGGCAGCAGGTCCAGCACGGCGCTCACCGCGCCCATCCCGGAGGCGAACGTGACGGCGCTGCCGCCCTCCAGGACGCCCAGGGCCTCCTCGAACGCCTCCCACGTCGCATTGCCGAACCGGCCGTACCCGCGCTCCCCGGTCCCCATGGCGCCACCGCCGACGAACGTCGACGTCAGCGACACCGGCACGTTGGCCTCGGCGTCCGGGGTGCGCGGCGGGCGCCCGGCGACGACGGCCAGGGTGGCGGGGGACAGCGGCGGCGATCCGGGCGCCGGGGGCTCACCGGAGGGGCTCGGCGCGGGCGCGCCCGGGACGTGGTGCGACATGGGAGGAGCCAACCACAGGTAGGGTCAGCGCCCGATGAGCCAGGTCAGCGCCCCCGCCGCCCCCTCCCCGGACCCCATGGCCGGCGCCGGCGGGACCCGTCCCCGCGTCGCCGTCGTGTTCGGCGGCCGCTCCGGTGAGCACGCCATCAGCTGCGTCACCGCCGCGGGCGTGCTCGGCGCGATCGACCGCGGCCGCTACGACGTCGTGCCCGTCGGGATCACCCGTTCGGGTCGCTGGGTGCTCGTCGAGGGCGACCCGGCGGCCCTCGGCATCGTCGACGGGCGCCTGCCCGAGGTGCCCGCCGACGGCGTCGTCGTGGCGCTGGCGCAGGAGGTCGGCTCCCGCGAGCTGCAGCCCGTCGCCGGCGACCGCGCCCCGCACGACCTCGGCACCGTCGACGTCGTCCTGCCGCTGCTGCACGGCCCCTACGGCGAGGACGGCACCCTGCAGGGGCTGCTGGAGCTGTCCGACACCCGCTACGTCGGCTCCGGCGTGCTGGCCTCGGCGGCGAGCATGGACAAGCAGGTCATGAAGGTCCTGCTCACCGGCGCCGGCCTGCCCGTCGGACCCCACACCAGCTTCACCCGCCGCCGCTGGGAGCGCCGGGAGCAGGAGTGCCGCGCGGAGGTCGAGGCCCTGGGCTGGCCCGTCTTCGTCAAGCCCGCGCGGGCCGGCTCCAGCATCGGGATCAGCCGCGTCGAGCGCCCCGAGGACCTCGCCGCCGCCGTCGCGCAGGCGCAGCGGCACGACCCCAAGGTGGTCGTCGAGGCCGCCATCACCGGCCGCGAGATCGAGTGCGGCGTGCTGGAGGCCCTGGACGGCGGCGACCCGCTGACGAGCCTGCCCGGGGAGGTCGCCGTCGTCGACGGCCGGTCGTTCTACGACTTCGAGGCCAAGTACCTCGTCGCCGACGAGGCGGTGCGGCTGTCCTGCCCCGCCGACCTGCCCGCGGAGCTCACCCGGCGGGTCCGCGAGACGGCCGCGCGGGTGTTCGAGGCGCTGGGCGCCGAGGGGCTCGCCCGCGTGGACCTGTTCGTCTGTGACGACGGGCGCATCTACGTCAACGAGATCAACACGATGCCCGGCTTCACGCCGACGTCGATGTTCCCGCGGATGTGGGCGGCCACCGGGGTGGACTACCCCGACCTCGTCGACCACCTGCTGCAGCTGGCCCTGCGCCGCCCCGTCGGCCTGCGCTGAGCGTCCCGCCCCCGCCGGGTCCGGCCCCGGGCAGGACCTGGGCGGGGGGCGTCAGGGCACGTCGTCCAGCCCGGTGCAGCGGCGCTGCTGCGGCAGCGGGGACACCGCCGGGCCGAGGTCCACGAGCTGTGCCGTGGCGGCCACGCCCGTGGCGCCCACGGTGACCTCCACCGCGGGGGTGCGCCCGTAGGTGACGAACCGCGTCGCCCGGTCGCTGCTGGCGTCCAGCAGCCAGTCCACCGGGTCGGCGCCGCCGGGGCCGGCGATCGCGAGGCACTCCGCCGTGCTGGCCCCGGGCGCCGGCACACCGCAGCGCAGCACCGTGCGCTCCGTGCGGCAGATCATCGCCGAGGAGGTCGCCGCCCACGCCGCCGCCCGCCGCG
>NZ_BAABIL010000770.1:0-1680 GCF_039542765.1 Kineococcus glutinatus | reverse complement strand
CGCCGGGTGCAGCCGGGGCAGCGCGTGGGCGAGGAGCCGCCAGTTCACCAGGTCCCGGCTGTGCAGGACGGGCAGGCCGGGCGAGCGGTTGAAGCTCGAGGCCACGAGGTAGTAGTCCTCGCCCACCCGGATGGCGTCGGGGTCCGGCCAGTCGGCGTCGAGGACCGGGTTGGTGTACGTGGGGGCGGCATCGTCGGCACGCATGGGCCGAACCTACCGGAAACCGGTTCCTGAGCTGCGTCCGCGCTCGCGCGCCACGCGGGTCGGGCCAGGCCGGGCCCGGTCGGGCGTGCGAGCATGACCGGGTATCCCGCCGCCGGCGACGCGCCCGAGGAGTTCGCCATGCCCCCCGCGCTGCCCCCACCCCCGCACACCGGCGGGCCGGGCGCCGCCGAGCTGCGCCGCTGGCGGCGCTACCTCGCCGACGAGCGGGCCGAGGCCGCCGTCTACCGCGACCTCGCGGCCCGCCGCGGCGGGGAGGAGCGGGAGATCCTGCTGGCCCTCGCCGAGGCCGAGGACCGCCACGCCGCGCACTGGGAGGCGCTGCTCGGCGAGCGCGCCGGGCGGCCGCCCCGCCACGGGCTGCGCACCCGGGTGCTGGGCTGGCTCGCCCGGCACTTCGGCTTCGTCTTCGTCCTCGCCCTCGTCCAGCGCGCCGAGGCCCGCTCCCCCTACGAGGGGGACACCGACGCGACCGAGGCGATGGCCGCCGACGAGCGCATCCACGGGGAGGTGGTGCGCGGCCTGGCGATCCGCGGGCGCAACCGCCTCTCGGGCACCTTCCGGGCGGCGGTGTTCGGCGCCAACGACGGCCTGGTGAGCAACCTGTCCCTGGTGCTGGGGATGGCCGCCGCCGGCGCCGGCAACCGCACGGTGCTGCTGGCGGGCGTGGCCGGGCTGCTGGCCGGGGCGCTGTCCATGGGCGCCGGGGAGTTCGTGTCGGTGCGCTCGCAGCGGGAGCTGCTGGAGGCGTCGAACCCCGACCCGCAGGCGCAGGCGGCGGTGCCCCACCTCGACGTCGACGCGAACGAGCTCGCCCTGGTGTACCGGGCGCGCGGGATGTCGCCGCAGGAGGCGCAGGCACACGCGGCGACGGTGCTGCGCGACCACCACCTGGCCTCGGCCTCGGCGGCCCCCGAGGGCGTCGACGAGCACGAGGCGGTCGGCACGGGCGCGGGGGCGGCGCTGTCCAGCTTCGCGTTCTTCGCCTCCGGCGCCGTCGTGCCGGTGCTGCCGTACCTGCTGGGGCTGACGGGCACGGTGGCCGCCGCGGTCGCCGCCGCCCTCGTCGGCCTCGCCCTGCTGGGCACCGGCGCCGTCGTCGGCCTGCTCTCCGGGGCGGCACCGCTGCGCCGGGCGCTCAGGCAGCTCGCGATCGGCTACGGCGCGGCGGCCGTCACGTACTGCCTCGGCCTGCTGTTCGGCACGACGACCGGCTGAGGCGGGCCGGTGCGCGGGGTGCTGCCGCCGCTCCCGGCGCCCGCGGTCGTCGTCCTCGTGGGGGCCGCGGGCAGCGGCAAGACGACCGTCCGGCGCGCGCTCGTCGCCGCCGGGTTCGACGCGGGGCTGGTCGTGAGCCTGGACGACCTGCGCCGGCAGCTGCGCGCCCGCGACCTCGCGCGCGGCTGGGCACCGGCTGCGCTGCAGCGCTACTCCCTGCCGGCCGCGCGCCGCGCCGAG
>NZ_BAABIL010000769.1:3194-3883 GCF_039542765.1 Kineococcus glutinatus | reverse complement strand
GGCACCGACGCCATGCACGTGCAGCTGCTGAGGCGCGCTGGCTGAGGCGCACGGGCTGAGGCGCACGGGCCGAGGCGCACGGGCCGAGGCGCCCGCCGGGCGGCTGGGTAGGGTGCGCGCCGTGGGAATCCAGATCAACCCGAGCATCCTGTCGGCCGACTTCGCCAACCTCGAGGCGGAGCTCGGGCGCATCGCGTCCGCCGACTGGGCGCACGTCGACGTCATGGACGGCCACTTCGTGCCGAACCTGACCCTCGGCCTGCCCGTCGTGGAGGCGCTGCGCAAGGTGTCGCCGGTGCCGCTGGACTGCCACCTCATGATCGAGCAGCCGGACCGCTGGGCCCCCGCCTACGCCGAGGCCGGCGCGCAGGGCGTCACCTTCCACGCCGAGGCGGCGGCGGCGCCGGTGCGGCTGGCGCGGGAGCTGCGCCGCCACGGGGCGCGCGCCGGTGTGGCGCTGAAGCCGGCCACGCCCGTGGAGCCCTTCGTCGACCTGCTGGCCGAGGTGGACATGCTCCTGGTGATGACGGTGGAGCCCGGCTTCGGCGGGCAGTCCTTCCTCGACGTGACGCTGCCGAAGATCCGCCGGGCCCGCGCGGCCATCGCCGCCTCCGGCCTCGACGTGTGGCTGCAGGTGGACGGCGGGGTCTCGGCGGCCACGATCGAGCGGGCCGCGGAGGCCGGCGCCG
>NZ_BAABIL010000769.1:0-3157 GCF_039542765.1 Kineococcus glutinatus | reverse complement strand
CTCGGCGGCCACGATCGAGCGGGCCGCGGAGGCCGGCGCCGACGTCTTCGTCGCCGGCTCCGCCGTCTACGGCGCCGAGGACGCCGCGGCGGCGGTGGAGGAGCTGCGGGCGCGCGCGGGCGCGGCCTGCGGCTGAGCCGGGCGGCTCGCGGCGGCGTGAGCGGCGGCGGGTCTGCCGCGGCCCGTGGCGGCGTGGCACACTGACCGCAGCAGAACCACGACGAGCGTGCTCCGGGGTCGGTGCAATTCCGAACCGGCGGTGACAGTCCGCGACCCACCCGCTGTGCGGGTGGTTGACCCGGTGGAACTCCGGGACCGACGGTGAAAGTCCGGATGGGAGGCAGCGCGCGGCGTCGTGGACGCCGGGACGCGCGCTGCGCCGTTCCCGGTCGTCCACGCGTGCGTCGAGGGGCTGGCGCTGCCGCGCCCCCCTCGCCCCCCTCGTCCCCGGACCGCCCGTGCGAACCGGAGAGGGGTGCAGCGAGCGTGTTCACCGGGATCGTCGAGGAGGTCGGCGAGGTCGTCGCCGTGGAGTGGGGCCGCGATTGCGCGCGCCTGGCGGTGCGGGGGCCGGTCGTGACGTCGGACGCCGTGCACGGTGCGTCGATCGCCGTCGACGGCGTCTGCCTCACCGTGGTCGGCCGGCCCGACGCCGCCACCTTCACCGTCGACGTCATGGCCGAGACCCTGCACCGCAGCGCGCTGCGGGACGTGGTGGCCGGGCGGGCGGTGAACCTGGAGCGGCCCGTGGCGGTGGGCGGCCGCTTCGGCGGGCACGTCGTGCAGGGCCACGTCGACGGCACCGGCACCGTGCTGGAGCGGGTGCCGGGGCAGGCGTGGGAGGTCGTGCGCGTCGGCCTGCCGGCGCAGCTGGCCCGCTACGTGGTGGTGAAGGGCTCGATCACCGTCGACGGGGTGTCCCTGACCGTGGTCGACGTCGAGGACGAGGGGCCCGCCGGGCCCTCGTTCACCGTCTCCCTGATCCCCGCCACGCTCACCGGCACCACGCTGGGCCGCCGCCGGGTGGGGGACGCGGTGAACCTGGAGGTCGACGTGCTCGCGAAGTACGTCGAGCGCCTCACCGTCGCCGGCACCGCCGCCGGCACGGTCGCCGGCGCCGGCACCGCGGCGGTGACCGCGTGAGCTGGATCGCCTGGCTGTACGAGTACACCCTGCCCGTCGGGGCCACGGGCATCGCGCTGCGCGAGGTGGTGGGCAACGCCTTCGGCCTGGCCTCCGCCCTCGGGGGCATGCGCCGGCGGGTGTGGGCGTGGCCGGTGGGCATCGTCGGCAACGTCCTGCTCCTGACCGTGTTCCTCGGCTCGGTGTTCTCCACCCCGCAGGGCACCGACCTGCTGGGGCAGGCCGGGCGGCAGGTGATGTTCGCCGCGGTGTCGGTGTACGGGTGGGTGCAGTGGCGGCGGACCCGGGCCGCGGCGGCGGGCACCGCGGCGGCGGGCACGGGCGTGGTGCCCCGCTGGGCGACCTGGCGCGAGCGCGCGGGCGTCGTCGTGGTGGCGGTGGGCCTGACCGCGGTGCTCACCCCGCTGTTCGAGGCGCTGGGGTCGTGGCCGCCGGTGTGGGCGGACGCCTGGACGTTCACCGGCTCGCTGCTGGCGACCTACGGCATGGCGAAGGGGTGGGTGGACTTCTGGCTCATCTGGATCGCCGTGGACCTCGTCGGGGTGCCGCTGCTGCTGCGCGGCGGCTTCTACCCCTCGGCCCTGATGTACGCCTTCTACGGCGTCTTCTGCCTGGTCGGCTTCGTGCTGTGGTGGCGCACCCAGCGCCGGGTCCTCCCGCCGGGTGTGGGCACCCCGGGCATGGAGGCCGTCGGGTGAGCGCGCCGCTGGTTCCGCCCACCCCGCTGGTGCCGTCCACCCCGGTGGTGCCGCGCGCCGCGGCGCTGACCGGGGACCGCATCGGCGCCGCGCTCGAGGCGCTGCGCGCCGGGCGGCCGGTGATCGTCTCCGACGCCGCCGACCGCGAGGACGAGGGCGACGTCGTGCTCGCCGCCGAGCTGGCCACCCCGGGGTGGGTCGGCTGGACCGTGCGGCACACCTCGGGGATGCTGTGCGCCCCCATGCCCGCCGAGCGCGCCGCGGCCCTGGCGCTGCCCCCGATGGTGGAGCGCAACGAGGATTCGCTGCGCACGGACTACACCGTCACCGCCGACGCGGCCGCGGGGGTGGGCACCGGCATCTCCGCCGCCGACCGGGCCCGCACGTTCACCGTGCTGGCGGACCCGGCGAGCCGGCCGGAGGACCTGGTGCGCCCGGGGCACGTCTTCCCGCTGCGCGCCCGCCCCGGCGGGGTGCTGGAGCGCCCGGGGCACACGGAGGCCTCGGTGGACCTGTGCCGCCTGGCGGGGCTGCAGCCGGTGGCCGTCATCGCCGAGGTGGTCGCCGACGACGGTTCGATGGCCCGCCGCCCGCAGCTGCACGACCTCGCCCGGCGCTTCTCGCTACCCTTCGTGACTATCGATGAACTCGTCGCTCACCTCGCCGCGTCGGCGGGGAGCGGGGCGCGAGCGGGAGGTGCGCGATGAGCGGGGACGGCAGTCCGGAGCTGCAGGTCGACGGCAGCGGCCTGCGGGTGGGGCTGATCGCCGCCCGCTGGCACGGGGAGATCATGGCCGGGTTGCTGGAGGGCGCCCAGCGCGCCCTCGCCGAGGCGGGCGTCGCCGACGTCACCCTCGTGCGGGTGGCCGGCTCCTTCGAGCTGCCGGTGGCCGCGGCCCGCCTGGCGCGCACCGGCGGCTACGACGCCCTCGTCGCCCTCGGCGTCGTCATCCGCGGCGGCACCCCGCACTTCGACTACGTCTGCGAAGCGGCCACCCTGGGCCTGACCGACGTGGCCGTCGGCACGGGGATCCCCGTGGGCTTCGGGGTGCTCACCGTGGACAACGAGTCCCAGGGCCTGCACCGGGCGGGGCTGCGCGGCTCGCGCGAGGACAAGGGCCGCGAGGCCGTCCTGTCCGCGCTGGAGACGGCCGTGGTGCTGCGCGAGGTCGCGCCCCGGCAGGGCTGAGGACCGCGCCGGCCGGGGCGGGGACGGCCGGCGCGGACCGCGGGGGGTAGCGTCGCGCCGGTGACGAGCGCCCCCCGCCCGCTGCCCCCCGTCGTCGTGGCGCCCACCGCCGCGCAGCTGCGCCGCC
>NZ_BAABIL010000768.1:0-2096 GCF_039542765.1 Kineococcus glutinatus | reverse complement strand
GCCCCGCCGTGCAGCGCTTCACCGACACCACGCTGCGGCAGGTCGTGCGCCTGTCCACCGCCGCGCGTCAGGTGGTGCCCGTCAGGCGGTCACCTGCGAGCGCAGTTCCGCCAGCAGCGCCGCGGTGAGGGGGGAACCGGGGAAGGCGGCCAGCCGGTGCAGCGGGAAGTTGCCCACCATCTTCACCAGCTCGGGGTCGCTGAACATGCTGGGCCCGGCGGCGGCGAGCCGCCCGGCGAGCAGCGGGCCGCCGACGGGGTGGTCCAGCCACTCCTGGAGGGTGGCGTCCTCCCCGAGCGGCAGCACGAGCGGGGCGTCGACCTCGACGGTCGCGGCCTGCCGGACGTCGCGGGAGGAGGCCCCGACCTCGATGCGGAACCGCCCGCCCTCGAGCACCCACCGCCGCAGGGCGGGGTGGAAGTAGGACAGGTCGCGCCGGGTGAGGGCGAACTCCACGCGCCGGGACTCCCCCGGCTGCAGCGCCACCTTCGCGAACGCCTTCAGCTCGCGCACCGGCCGGGCGACGGCCGCGGCGGGGTCGCCGACGTAGACCTGCACGACCTCCCGGCCGGCGCGGTCACCGGTGTTGGTGACGGTCACCGCGAGCGTGACGGGGTGCTCGGCGTCGGCGCCGTGGCCGGTGACCTCCAGGTCGGAGTGGTCGAACGTCGTGTACGACAGGCCGTGGCCGAACGGGTAGGACACCTCCTGCCGGCGGGCGTCGTAGCCGCGGTAGCCGACGAAGACGCCCTCGCCGTAGCGCACGACACCGGCCTCGCCGGGGAAGTTGGGGAAGGAGGGGTTGTCCTCCAGCCGCAGCGGGATCGTCTCGGCCAGCCGGCCCGACGGGTTCACCCGGCCGAGCAGGAGGTCGGCGATCGCGGAGCCGCCGGCCTGCCCGAGCAGCCAGCCCTCCAGGACGGCGGCGGCGTGCTGCTCCCAGCCGGCCAGCTGCACGACGGAACCGTTGGCGAGGACGACGACCACCCGGTCGGTGGCGGCGGCCACGGCGGCGAGCAGCTCGAGCTGGTTCGCCGGCAGCAGCACGTGCTCGCGGTCGTAGCCCTCGGACTCGGCGCTGGCGGGCAGGCCGAGGAACAGCACGGTGACGTCGGCGCCGCGGGCCACCTCGACGGCCTCCGCCCGCAGCGCCGCGTCCTGCTCGCCGGCCTCGATGCCGAACCCGGCGGCGAACACCACGCGCCCGCCGAGCCCGGCGCGCAGCGCACCGAGGGCGTCGTCGACGCGGGGCGGGTTCACCTGCGAGCTGCCGGCGCCCTGGTAGCGGGGGGTGCGGGCGAACTCCCCGACCACCGCGACGGTGCCGGTGCCGGTGGTGTCCAGCGGCAGCAGCGGGGCACCGCCCACCGCCTCGTTCTTCAGCAGCACCGCGCACCCGGCGGCGACCTCGCGGGCCAGGGCGTGGTGCGCCTCGAGGTCGGCGGCGCCCCCGGCGGCCAGGGCGGGACGGGCGCGCTCCAGCAGGGTGAGCAGGCGCACGACGGCGCGGTCGAGCACGGCCTCGTCCAGCCGGCCCTCGCGCACGGCGGCGACGATCCGGGCGTCGGTGACGCCGCCGCTGGCGGGCATCTCCAGGTCGAGGCCGGCGGCGAGGCCGGCGACGCGGTCGTCGACGGCACCCCAGTCGGAGACGACGAGGCCGTCGAAACCCCACTCCTCGCGCAGCACCTCGGTGAGCAGCCAGGGGTGCTCGCTGGCGTAGGTGCCGTTGACGCGGTTGTAGGAGCACATCACCGTCCACGGCTGCGCCTGCGTGACGACGCGCTCGAAACCGGCGAGGTAGATCTCCCGCAGGGTGCGCTCGTCGACCTCGGCGCTGACCCGCAGCCGGTCGGTCTCCTGGTTGTTGGCCGCGTAGTGCTTCAGCGACGTGCCGACGCCCTGGCTCTGCACCCCCTCCACGAGGGCGGCGCCGAGGGCGCCGCTGATGAGCGGGTCCTCGGAGAGGTACTCGAAGTTGCGCCCGCACAGCGGCGAGCGCTTGATGTTGATGCCGGGCCCGAGCAGCACGGCGACGCCCTCGGCGCGGGCCTCGGCGCCCAGGGCCTCGCCCACGCGGCGCAGCAGGTCCGGGT
>NZ_BAABIL010000767.1:0-583 GCF_039542765.1 Kineococcus glutinatus | reverse complement strand
CCGCGCCACGCGCGTCACCTCGTCGGCGAAGCTGGACAGCTGGTCGACCATCGTGTTGATCGTCGACTTCAGCTCCAGCGTCTCCCCCCGCACGTCGACCGACACCTTCTGCGACAGGTCGCCCTGCGCCACCGCCGTCGTCACCTGCGCGATGTCGCGGACCTGCGCGGTCAGGTTCGCGGCCATGCCGTTGACGTTGTCGGTGAGGTCCTTCCACGTGCCGGCCACGCCCGGCACGTCGGCCTGCCCGCCCAGCTTGCCCTCGGTGCCCACCTCGCGGGCCACCGTCGTCACCTGCTCGGCGAACACCTGCAGCGTGTCGGTGAGGTCGTTGATGGTCTCGGCCAGCGCGGCGACCTCGCCCGCCGCGTCGACGGTGATCTTCTGCGTGAGGTCCCCGCGCGAGACGGCGGTGACGATCTGGGCGATGTTGCGGACCTGGCTCGTCAGGTTCCCGGCCATCGAGTTCACCGAGTCGGTGAGGTCCTTCCACGTCCCGGCCACGCCCGGCACGTCGGCCTGCCCGCCCAGCTTGCCCTCGGTGCCCACCTCCCGCGCCACGCGCGTCACCTCGTCGGCGAAG
>NZ_BAABIL010000766.1:0-3139 GCF_039542765.1 Kineococcus glutinatus | reverse complement strand
GGCCGCGGCCGCAGCGCGGGCACGGCACCCCGTCGCCGTGGTGGTGCGCCCGCCCCGCGACGGCCACCACGTGCAGGGGTGAGCCGCCGCGGCCGGCCTCCTGCGCCGCCAGCGCCAGCGCGTGCCGGCTGTCGGGGGACCCGTCGACGCCGACGACGACCGGCCGCGGGTCCGGCCGGCCCGCCCGGGTGGTGGGTCGGGTGCTGATCTCGGTGGTGGGCATGGCGCGCTCCTCACGTGGTCCTCGGTGCCGCCCCCACGCTCGCGCCCTCCCGGACCGGCGGGCAGGGGCGAAGGTCCCGGTGCCGCGGTCGGGACCAAGGACCCTGTCCCCACCCTGCGCCGCGGCGCAGGGTGGGGACGTGAACCAGCACAGCGGCCCCCACCCGCACCAGAGCCCGGCGGCGCAGCAGGTGGACGATCCGGCGGGGGTCGAGCCGTCCGTCGAGCTGCTCGGGACCGCGGCGTGCTGGGCGCTGCTGCGCACCGCCGCCGTGGCCCGGCTGGCCGTCTGCGTCGACGGCGCCCCCGACGTGTTCCCGGTGAACGTGGCCGTCGACCACGGCAGCCTCGTGTTCCGCACCGCTGCGGGGCGCAAGCTCGACGCCGTGCTCGCCGGCGAGGTCGCGCTGGAGGCCGACGGCCTCGACGGCCTCGACGGCACCGGTGGCCTCGACGGCGACGGCGACGGCGACGGCGGCCGGGTGGCGTGGAGCGTCGTCGCCCGGGGGCGGGCGCAGCTGCTGCACCGCACCGAGGAGCTGCGCGGCACCGCGGACCTGCCCCTCGCGCCGTGGCACGCCGGCGGCAAGCCGCACTTCGTCCGGCTGGTGCCCACCGAGCTCTCCGGCAGGCGCTTCGCCGTCACCGCGGCCGCCGGCTGGGAGCTGCCGCACGTGCGGGCGGGCGGTGCCCCCGTGGAGTGAGCACCGACCAGGCACCCGTCACAGCCGAGTAATCACTGTGGGTGAGTTCGTGGTGGCCGGCCCGCGCCGGCGCCCCGCACCGCCCGAGGAGGTCCCACGTGTCCACCACCCTGTCCCCGGACCGGACGTCCCTGCTCTCGGAGAGCTCCGCCGCCGTCGTGCGCGCCACCGCCGGTGTCGTCGCCGAGCACGCCGAGCAGATCACCGCCCGGTTCTACCCCAGCATGTTCGCCGCCCACCCCGAGCTGCTGCGGACGTTCAACCAGGCCAACCAGGCCACCGGCGAGCAACCCCGCGCCCTGGCCGCCTCCGTCGTCGCCTACGCCGTGCAGCTCATCGACCCGGCGGCGCCCTCCTTCGCGCACGTGATGCGGCGCATCGCGCACAAGCACGTCTCCCTCGGCATCCGGCCCGAGCAGTACACGATCGTGGGCCGCCACCTGCTCGGCGCGGTCGGCGACGTCCTCGGCGACGCCGTGACGCCGCAGGTGGCGGCGGCCTGGGACGAGGTCTACTGGCTGTTCGCCACCCAGCTCGTCGCCGAGGAGGCCCGCCTCTACGCCGCCGCCGGGATCGACCCCGCGCAGCCCACCCGCCCCTACCGGGTGGTGCGCCGCGCCCAGGAGACCTCCGACGTCGTCTCCCTGGTGCTGGAACCCGCCGACGGCGGCCCGCTGCCGAGGATCGTGCCGGGGCAGTACGTCTCCGTGTTCGTCGACCTGCCGGACGGCGAGCGCCAGCCCCGGCAGTACACCGTCTCCTCCACCCGGCAGGGCACCCGGCTGCAGATCACCGTCCGGCGGGTGCGCGGCACCGGGGGCGCCCCCGACGGGCGGGTGTCCGGTTTCCTGCACGACCGCGTCGCGGTGGGGGACCTGCTCGACGTCAGCGCACCGGCGGGCGACTTCGTCGTGGAGGACTCCGCCTCCCCGCTGCTGCTGGCCAGCGCCGGGGCCGGCATCACGACGGTGCTGCCCATCGTCGAGCACATCGCCCGCACCCAGCCGCAGCGACCCGTCGTCGTCGCGCACGCCGACCGCGCCGCCGCCGACCACGCCCTGCGCGAGACCGTCCTGCACGCCGGGCGCGAGCTCGACGACTTCACCTCGCACACCTGGTACGAACAGCTCGACCCCGCCGACACGACGTCGCGCGAGGGGTTCATGGACCTCTCCGACGTGCCGCTGCCCGAGGGCGTGCAGGTCTTCACCTGCGGGCCGCTGCCCTTCATGCGCCACGTCCGCGCCACGCTGCTGGCGCGCGGCGTGCCGGCCGAGCGGATCCGCTACGAGGTGTTCGGGCCGGACCTGTGGGCGCAGGACGTCCCCGACACGCCCGTCGGCTGAGCCGATCCCGCCCCGCCCGCATCGGCGCATGGCTCCGGCCCGACGGGGTAGTCCCACCCGCAG
Organism: Kineococcus glutinatus; assembly: GCF_039542765.1. Taxonomy (NCBI): domain Bacteria; kingdom Bacillati; phylum Actinomycetota; class Actinomycetes; order Kineosporiales; family Kineosporiaceae; genus Kineococcus; species Kineococcus glutinatus. The sequence continues at coordinate 804 of NZ_BAABIL010000766.1, read as the reverse complement.
CGGGGTCCGCGCGAGCAGCGCGCGGCACGGCGGAGGGAACGGCATGAGCGGATCGGACAGGCAGGCGCTGGCGCAGGCGGTGCACGACCTCGGGTCGGCGCTGTGGCTCGGGGGCGCGGTGATGGGCGTCGCGGGGGTGAACAAGTCCGGGGCGGACCTGCAGCAGGGCATCGACCGCATCCGCGTCGCCGAATCGGCGTGGAACCGCTTCGCGCCGGTGGAGTGGGCGGGCATCGCGGCGGTGTTCGTGGCGGGTGCGAAGCTGACCAAGAGCAGCTCCGGGCGCTGGCTCGCGCAGGAGGGGTACCCGTCGCTGGGGACGGCGAAGATCGCCGTCTCGGTGGCCGGGGCGGCCGCCACGGCGTTCGCCGCCTACAGCGGCATGCAGATCGGGAAGATCGCCGAGGAGCTGCACGGGCGGGGCGAACCCGTCCAGGTCAAGGACGCCACCCTGCCCACCGCGGGCACCGACGCACGGCTGGCGTCCTGGCAGCAGCGGCAGCGGATCTCGCAGTTCCTCGTGCCGGTGTTCGCCGGCGCGAACATCGCCCTGAACTCCGCGCTCGTGCAGTCCTACCGGACCGGCAGCACGGTGCAGGGCGTGGCGCGGCGGCTGCTGCCGGGCTGACCCGGCGGAGGTCCTCCGGGGTGGTCCCCCCGGAGGACCGGCCTCAGCGCAGCTCCCCGCGCAGCAGGTCGTAGCGCACGAAGTCGTCGCGGCTGCCGTCGCGCAGCAGCTCCGCGCCGCGGTCGCGGCCCGTCTCGCCGGCGCCGAGCCGGTCGGCGACCGCCCGCGAGGCCGCG
>NZ_BAABIL010000765.1:0-2290 GCF_039542765.1 Kineococcus glutinatus | reverse complement strand
GGAGGCCGCGGCGGACCTGCGCGGCGGCTGGCGGGTGCTGACCCCACCGCTGGCGCTGACAGCCACTGCGCGGGCGTCGGGCGCCGGCGGGGGGAGGGGGCGGGGCGGTCGCGCTGCTCGGGTGCTGCCACGGTCGTCCATCGTCGCAGGCCGCGCCCGCTCGCCGCGCCGCGCCTCGTCGCGCCCTTCTCCGGGTTCGGGCGCTCCCGGTCCGGCTCAGCCGCGCCCTTCTCCGGGTTCGGGCGCCCGCGACCTGCCCCGGAGGCGCCCGAACCCGGAGATGGGCGCCGGGTGGAGGCCGGGAGGCATGGGCGCGGGGCGGCGGCGTCGCCGTGCGGTCCGGGCCGCGGTTGCGGAGGATGGGACGACGGTCCGGCTCGCGGGCCGCAGCCCCGATCCCAGGAGCCCACCCGCGTGAGCCTGCCCGCCGTCGTCTACGCCCTCGCCGGTGCCAGCGCCCTGCTGGCCGCGCTGCTGCCCCGCCTGCTGCACGACAAGCCCTTCAGCCTGCCGATGGCGTTCCTCGGCGTCGGCGTCCTGCTCGGGCTGGTGCCGGGCCTGCCCGAGGTGGACCCGGCCGCCCACCCCGACGCGGCCCTGCACGTCACCGAGCTCGTGGTGATCATCTCGCTGATCGGCGCCGGCATCGCGATCGACCGGCCGGTGGGGTGGCGGCGCTGGGCGACGACGTGGCGGCTGCTGGTGGTCGTCATGCCGGTGTCCATCGCGCTGACGGCGCTGGCGGGCTGGGCGGTGGCGGGGCTGCCGCTGGCGGCGGCGCTGCTGCTGGGTGCGGCCCTGGCCCCCACCGACCCGGTGCTGGCCAGCGACGTGCAGGTGGGCGAGCCCGCCGCCGACGCCGGCTCGGAGGACGAGGTGCGCTTCGCCCTGACCAGCGAGGCGGGGCTCAACGACGGCGCCGCGTTCCCCGTCGTGCACCTGGCGGTGGCGCTGTCGCTGGCGGCCGGTGCCGGGCTGGGCGGCGTGGTGGGGCACTGGGTGCTGGAGGACGTGCTGTGGCGCGGCGCGGTGGGCCTGGCGGTCGGGATGGGGATGGGGCAGCTGCTGGGGCGGTTGTTCTTCCGCGCGCGGCTGCGGGTGCTGCGGCTGGCGGACGACGTGGAGGGGTTCACGGCGCTGGCGATCACCTTCCTCGCCTACGGCGTGGCGGAGCTGCTGCACGGGTACGGCTTCGTCGCGGTGTTCGTCGCGGCGGTGACCATCAAGTCGCTGGAGCGCTCGCACGGGGCGCACGAGGTGGCGCACGGCTTCGTCGAGCAGGTGGAGCGGATGCTCACGGCGTGGCTGCTGCTGCTGCTGGGCGCCGCGATGGCCGACGGCCTGCTGGCGGCGCTGACGTGGCAGCTGGCGCTGGTGGGCGTGCTGCTGGTGGTGGTGGTGCGGCCGGTCGTGGGCGTGCTGTCGCTGGCCGGGACGGACGCCGGGCCGTGGGAGCGGCGGGTCATCGGGGTGTTCGGGGTGCGCGGCATCGGCTCGCTGTACTACCTGGCGTACGCGGTGGGGGAGGGCGACTTCCCGGGTGCGCAGCTGTGGGCGGCCGGGGGGTTCGCGGTGGCGCTGTCGGTGGTGCTGCACGGGTTGACGGCGACGCCGGTGGTGGCGCGCCTGGACGCGGCGCGCGAGCGGCTGGTGGCCGACGCCCCGCACGACGACACCGGGCGCATCCACGTCTGAGGGCGCACCGGTCCGCCGGCGACGCCGCGCCGGACCCGTCCGCGGGCCGCTCGGCCTCGAACACCCGGCGTGGACACGGCAGCCGCGCCCGACGCACCTCCTCGGCCCCCGGGCGCCCGCCACGGTCCCCGGGCGGCGGGCGCCCTGGCGGGTGTCGTCAGCGCTGCCGTGACCCTCGGGATGGGCGAGCTCGTCGCGGCGGTGCTCCCCCCGGCCCCCACCCCGCTGGCGGCCGTCGGGGCGGCGGTCATCGACCGCACCCCGGTGGCGCTGGAGCAGTTCGCGATCCGGGTCCTGGGCAGCGCCGACAAGCCCGTGCTGGCCGCGGTGCTGGCCCTGGTCGTGGCGCTGCTGGGCGCGGTGGCCGGTCTGCTCGCGCGTCGCTCCCTGCCGGCGGGCACCGCCGTCGTCGCCCTCCTCGCGCTGCTGGGGACGGCGGCCGCGCTCACCCGCCCGACCGCCACCGCGCTGAGCCCGCTGCCCACCCTCGCCGGTGCGCTCGCCGGGGCCGCGGCCCTCGTCGTCCTCACCCGCCGGGCGGTCCGCCCGGGCCCGGGGTGGGGAAGGGCGGGTGCCGGCCGGCGCGCCGTCCTGC
>NZ_BAABIL010000764.1:0-2938 GCF_039542765.1 Kineococcus glutinatus | reverse complement strand
CCGCCGCCCCCGCCGGGACGACCTCGTCCAGCCAGGAGTCCAGGTCCCGCCCGGCCAGCCCCCGCAGCACGGCGTTGACCAGCCCGGCGGCGCCCGCGCCCACCGCGACGCGGGCGAGCGCGACGCTGGTGGCGACGGCGGCGTGGTCGGGCACCCGCATGCCCAGCAGCTGATGCGCGCCCAGCCGCAGCACGTCGCGCACCGGCGCGTCGAGGTCGGCCGGCGGCCGGTCCAGGCGGGCGGCGAGCACCGCGTCGTACGTGCCGCGCCCGCGCAGCACCCCGTAGGCCAGCTCGGTGGCGAACGCGGCGTCACGCCCGCTGACGCGCCGCTGCCGCAGCAGCCGCGGCAGCACGAGGTTGGCGTAGGCGTCCTCCTCGTCGACCGCCCGCAGCACGTCGAAGGCCACCTGCCGGGCGGCGTCGACGGCGGTGTAGCGGTCACGGCGCACCCCTGCGCGCCCGGTGGTGCCCCGGCCGCCGCCGCGGGGTCCCCGCCCGCGGTCCCGCTGCTCCCCTGCCACGTCCCGTCCCCCTCAGACCAGCCGCTCGCCGGGCTGCAGCCGCAGCCCGCGCGCCCACGCGTCGGCGGGCATCGACCGCTTGCCCGCCGGCTGCACCTGCACCAGCCGCACCGCACCCGCACCGGTGCCCACGAGCACCCCGTCGCGGGTCACGAGCAGCTCCCCGGGGGCGGGCGCACCGACCCCGTCCACCGCCGGCACGTCCACCGCCGGCACGGGCAGCACCGGGGCCAGCTTCAGCCGCTGCCCGCGCAGCGTCGTCCACGCCCCCGGCGCGGGGGTGCAGCCGCGCACCAGCCGGTCCACGGCCGCGGCCGGCCCGGTCCAGTCCACCCGGGCGTCCTCCGGCTCCAGCTTGGGCGCGAGGCTGACGCCCTCGGCGGGCTGCGGCTCGGGCACCGCGGTGCCCGCGGCCACGGCGTCGAGGGTGTCCACCAGCAGACCCGCCCCGCGCCCGGCCAGCCGCGCCAGCAGGTCCCCGGCGGTGTCGCGGGGACCGACGGGCTCGGTGAGCCGGCCCAGCACGGGGCCGGTGTCCAGGCCCTCCTCCAGCCGGAAGGTGCAGGCACCCGTCACGGCGTCCCCGGCGATGACGGCGCGCTGCACCGGCGCCGCCCCCCGCCAGGCGGGCAGCAGCGAGAAGTGCAGGTTCACCCAGCCCAGCGGCGGCACGTCCAGCGCCGGGCGCGGCACCAGCGCGCCGTAGGCCACGACCGGGCAGCAGTCGGGGGCCAGCTCCCGCAGGGCCTGCAGGAACCCCGGTTCCGAGGGCCGCAGCGGCTGCAGCACCGGCAGGCCCACCTCGCGGGCGCGCACCGCGACCGGCGCGACGGAGGGGCGCCGGCCCCGCCCGGCGGTGGCGTCGGGGCGGGTGACGACGGCGAGCACCTCGTGGGCGGAGGCCAGCAGGGCGTCGAGGGAGGCGACCGCCACCTCGGGGGTGCCGGCGAGGACGACGCGCACGGTTCAGAGCGCCTTGCCGAAGGTGGCGTGCGGGCTGAGCTTGACCGCGGGGGCGGGCTGCCCCATCCACTCCGCCTCCCGCACGGCCCGCATGGCGAGCTTGCGCTGGGCCTTGTCGAGGCGGTCGATGAAGAGGACCCCGTCGAGGTGGTCCGTCTCGTGCTGCAGCGCGCGGGCCTTGTACTCCGAGCCGGTGATCGTGATCGGCTCGCCGTGCACGTCGAAGCCCTTGGCGACGACGTGCAGGGCGCGGCGGGTGTCGGCGACGACGCCCGGGAACGACAGGCAGCCCTCCTCGCCGTCCTGGCACTCCTCGGACAGGTCCAGCACCGGGTTGACCAGGTGCCCGAGCTCACCGTCGACGTAGTACGTGAACACCCGCAGCGACACCCCGAGCTGCGGTGCGGCCAGCCCCGCGCCGGGGGCGTCCATCATGGTGTCCTCGAGGTCCTTGACGAGGCGGCGCAGCTCCTTGTCGAAGACGGTGACCTCCTCCGCGCGCTGGCGCAGCACCGGGTCGCCGAACAGCCGGATCGGCTGGATCGCCACGTCTCCCCCTCGTTCGGAACTCCTCGTGCGGAAGTGCCATCGTAGTTCGTCGCCCGCGGCGCCCCGCCGGCTCGCAGCGGACGCCGAGGGCCCGGTGCGGGCGCCGGCTCAGCCGATGTGGAGGGGGTCGATGCGGGCGCGCACCGAGCCCTGCTTGCGGGCGCTGCGCCCGGCCAGCAGCGCCTTCACCTCCGCCGCCAGGGCGTCCCCCTCGGCCAGCGGGGCCTCCACGATGGCCTGCACCAGCGGCGGGGCGCCCGCGGCGCGGCCCACGACCGCGGCGGGCACCGGCCCCAGCAGCCGCCAGCCCGGGCGCAGGGTGAGCGCGGCCAGCCCCTCGCGCACCTCCGCCTCCTCCCCGAGCAGCCCGGCCAGCCGCGCAGCCGGTGGCAGGTTGAGCGCGGCGCGCTCGGCGAGCTCGCGGGCGGCGTGCCCGACCGGGTCCCACCGCACCAGCGCCTGCGCCGGCGGTGCCTGCGGGTCGGCCACCAGGAAGACCACCCCGCCGTCGGCGGCCGGGCGCACCAGGGACGCCGCCGCGGTCCAGCGGTGCAGCGCCTCCTCCCCCGCCCGCAGGTCCGGCCGCTGCAGCAGCGCCCAGCCGTCCAGCAGCAGCGCCGCGGTGTATCCGCCCTCGGCCACCGGCTCGGCGCCGGGCGTGCTGACGACGAGGGCGGGTTCGGCGCCCACGGCGTCCAGGACCTGGCGGCCGCCGGAGGTGCGCACCGCGACGCCGGGGAAGGCCCGGCCCAGCTCCTCGGCGGTGCGCCGGGCGCCGGTGACGACGGCGCGCCAGCGCTGGGAGCGGCAGTGCGGGCACGACCACCTCGTCGCCGGGCGCCCGCACCGGCGGCAGGCGGCGGGCGCGTCGGCGGCCGGGACGGCGAGCGGGCCGGAGCAGGC
>NZ_BAABIL010000763.1:0-4000 GCF_039542765.1 Kineococcus glutinatus | reverse complement strand
AGCGCGGCCACCGCGACCACGGCGAGGGCGGCCGCACCGGCGGGCGGGACCCGCAGCAGCTCACCCGGTCCCAGGCCGAGCTGGACCGCTGGGGCGACGACGAGTTCGTGCGGGCGCAGGCCCGCGAGCGGCTGCAGTACGTCATGCCCGGCGAGACGCCGTACGTCGTGGACCAGGACAGCGATGCCGACGCCGTGGCGCCCGCCGACGCCGCCGCGACGGTGCCCCGCCCGACGGAGGCGTGGTACGCCAACGTGTGGGAGTCGCTGCGGGTGGCGGGCCTGGCACCGCAGGACGACCTGACCGGTTCCGTGCCCGCCCCCAGCGCCCGTCCCGCCCCCGACGCCACGGGTGTGCGGTGAGCGCCGCGGGCGTCGCCGCCGAGGACCTCGCCGCGATCGCGGAGCTCCTCGGGCGCGAGCCGCGCGGCGTCGTGGCGGTGGCGCACCGCTGCCGCTGCGGGCGCCCCGACGTCGTGGAGACCGCACCCCGGCTGCCCGACGGCACGCCGTTCCCCACGACCTTCTACCTCGTCGACCCGCACGCCGCCGCCGTCGTCAGCACCCTGGAGTCCTCCGGGCTGATGCGGGAGATGACGCAGCGGCTGGCCGACGACGAGGACCTCGCCGCCGCCTACACCGCCGCCCACGAGGACTACCTGCGCCGGCGGGCGGCCCTGGGCGCGGTGCCGGAGATCGAGGGCGTCTCGGCGGGCGGCATGCCCACCCGCGTCAAGTGCCTGCACGCCCTCGTGGGGCACGCCCTCGCCGTCGGCCCGGGCGTCAACCCGTTCGGCGACGAGGCCTTGGAGCTGCTGCGCGCCGACCCGACCGGCTGGCCCACCACCTGCCCGCACCGCTGACGCCCTGCCGCTGACGCCCTGCCGCTGACGCCCTGCCGCTGAGGTGCTGCCGCCGGCGCCCTACCGCGGCGCCACCGACGGCATCCGCCGGATCCCGAAGGTCCGCCGCAGCGCCGCGCGCGCCGCCCACCAGCCGCACATGCCGTGCACGCCCGGGCCCGGTGCCGTCGCCGACGAGCACAGGTACAGCCCCGCCAGCGGCGTGCTGTGCACGTCCCAGCGCGGTACCGGCCGGGCCAGCACCTGCCGCAGCGTGGTCGCGCCCTGCGCGAAGTCCCCGCCGACGTCCGCGGGGTTCTCCGCCGCCAGCTGCGCCGCGGTGCGCACGTGCCGGGCCAGCACGAGGTCGCGGAAACCGGGCGCGAACCGCTCGACCTGCGCGTCGACGTGCGCGCTCACGTCGAGCGTCGAGCCGTTGGGCACGTGGCAGTACGTCCACAGCACCGCGTGCCCGTCCGGGCTGCGGCCGGGGTCGACCACGCCGGGCTGCGCGACGAGCACGTAGGGCCGCTGCGCGTGCCGGCCGGCGGCGACCTCCGCCTCGGCGGCGGCGATCTCGCGCCACGTCCCGCCCAGGTGCAGGGTGCCGGCGCGGCGGGCGGCCTCGTCGCGCCACGGCACCGGCCCCGCGAGGGCGTAGTGCACCGTGCAGGCCCCCGGCCCGTAGCGGTAGCGGCGCAGCGCTGCCGCGTGGGCGGCGGGCAGCCGGTCGCCCGCGATGCGCAGCACCTCGGCGGGGGAGACGTCCAGCAGCACCGCGCGCGCCGGGGGCAGCTCGCCGAGGTCGTGCACCCGCTGCCCGGTGCGCAGCGTGCCGCCGCGCGCCCGCAGGTCCGCGACCAGGGCGTCCACCAGCGCCTGCGACCCGCCCCGGGGGACCACCCAGCCGCCGGAGTGCGCCAGGGCGGTGAGCACCACCGCCACCGCGGCGGGCGCGATGCCGACCTGCCGGCCGGGCGCGTGGGCGCCCACCCCGGCCAGCAGCCCCGCCGCGCGCTCGTCGCCCAGCCCCGCCAGCAGCGCGGGCAGCGTCAGCCCCGCCCGCAGCGCGAACGACGCCGCCACGGCCAGCCCCGGCCCCGCGGGCGGTGAGCGCAGCGTCGACAGGAACGTCGGCACCAGCTCGCCCGCCTCCTCGACGAGCGGTCGCAGCAGGCGGGCGTAGCGCGCACCGCCGGCGCCGAGCAGGTCGGCGGTGGCGTCGAGGTCCCGCAGCGCCACCCCCCACGGGCCCTCGTCCAGGGGGTGGGCGAACTGCACCTCGGGCTCCAGCAGCTCCACGCCCCGCGCGGGCAGGTCGAAGGCGCGGAAGAACGGGGACGCCGCGGCCATCGGGTGCACGGCCGAGCAGGCGTCGTGCAGGTACCCGGGCAGGGTCAGCTCCGCGCTGCGGGACCCGCCGCCGGGGGTGTCCGCGGCCTCGACCACCTCGACGTCGAGCCCGGCGGCGGCCAGGGTGACCGCCGCGGCCAGGCCGTTGGGCCCGGAGCCGACGACGACGGCGTCCCGCGCGGTGACCACGCCCCCACCCTGGCAGGTGACCCGGCCCCGCGCCGGGCAGGATGCCCCCGTGACCGGGACCCGCCGCGTGGCCGCCGTGGACTGCGGCACGAACTCCCTGCGGCTGCTGGTGGCCGACGTGCCCGCGCGGGGCCCCGCGCGCGACGTGGAGCGCTGGATGCGCGTGGTGCGGCTGGGGGAGGGCGTGGACCGCACGGGCGCGTTCGCCCCGCAGGCGCTGCACCGCACGCTGCAGGCGGTGGACGAGGTCGCCGCGACGTGCCGCCGGCACGGGGTGCCCCTCGGGGCGGGCTCGGTGCGCTTCGTCGCCACCTCCGCCTCCCGCGACGTGTCCAACCGGGAGGAGCTCGTCGCGGGGGTGCGCGAGCGCCTCGGGGTGGAGCCGGAGGTCGTGACCGGCGAGGAGGAGGCGGCGCTGTCCTTCGCCGGTGCCACCGCCGGGCTGCGCGGCCGCCACCCGGCGCCGTTCCTCGTCGTCGACCTCGGCGGCGGCTCCACCGAGCTGGTCCTGGGCGCGCAGGACGTCGAGGCGGGCCGCTCGGTGGACGTGGGGTCCGTGCGCCTCACCGAGCGGCACGTGCGCTCCGACCCGCCCGCCCCGCCGGAGGTGGCCGCCGCGCGCGCCGACGTCGCCGCCGCCCTGGAGGAGGTGGCCGCGGTGGTGCCGCTGGAGCGCACCCGCACCCTCGTCGGCGTGGCGGGCACGGTCACCACGCTCACCGCGGCCGCGCTGGACCTGCCCCGCTACGACCCCGCCCGCATCCACGGCGCGGTGCTGCCGCTGCGGCGGGTGCGGGCGGCCTGCGACGCGCTGCTCGCCATGCCGCGCGCGCGGCGGGCCGCGCTGCCCTACCTGCACCCCGGCCGCGTCGACGTCATCGCCGCGGGGGCGCTGGTGTGGGGCGAGGTCCTGGACCGGGTCGCGGCCGCCAGCGGGGTGGTGGAGGTCGTCACCAGCGAGCACGACATCCTCGACGGCATCGCGTCCTCGCTGGCGCGCCGCTGACCCCCACCCCGAGGAGCACCATGGCCACCGTCACCGCCACCACCACCCGCCGCGTCGAGGCCCCCGCCGAGCGGGTGCTGGCCGCCCTCGCGGACTACCGCGACGTCCGCCCGCGCCTGCTGCCCGAGCAGTTCACCGGGTACGGCGTGCTGGAGGGCGGCACGGGCGCGGGCACCGTGGCGCGCTGGGAGCTGCACGCCACGAAGAAGCGGGTGCGCTCGGTGGTCGCCGACGTCAGCGCCCCCGACGCGGTCAGCCTCGTCGAGCGCGACCGCAACTCCACGCTCACCACGACGTGGCGGGTGGTGCCCGCCGGCGCCGGTGCCAGCGAGGTCGTGGTGACGACGACCTGGCAGGGCGCCGGTGGCGTCGGGGGGTTCTTCGAGCGCACCTTCGCCCCGCGCGGCCTGGACCGCATCTACGCCCGGGTGCTGGAGGGGCTGGCGCGGGAGGTCGCGGGGCGGTGAGGACGGGCCCGCTGCCGCACCCGGCCACGGGGGCGGTGTTCGCCTCGCCGGTGCCCCCGGGCACCCGCTGGCCGGGCGCGGGCACCCCGCCGGGCGCGCTCGTCGCCGCGGCGCCCGCGGACGTGGTGCGCCTGGCCGCGGCCG
>NZ_BAABIL010000762.1:0-4492 GCF_039542765.1 Kineococcus glutinatus | reverse complement strand
CGCTGCGCACGCTGCCGGTGCCCGACGCGCCCGACGTCGACGCCGACACCTGGCGCGTCGTGCGGCTCGGGGCGCTGGCCGACCTGCTCGCCGCCGCGGCGCTGGTGCGCACCGCCGTGCCGGCCGGGACCGGCGTCGCGGTCACCGACCCGTACCGGGCGACGGGGCGGACGCTGACCTCGGTGCTGCCCGCCGGTGAGCCGGTGCTCGTCGACTGGCCCATCGGTTTCGACCTGCCCTGCCAGCAGCCGCCGCGGGTGGCCGGCGGGATGGTCGAGCCCGTCGACTGGTTCGTGCAGAGCGCCACCTTCGAGAACACCCCGCCGCTGACGATGATCGACGGCGGCGGCTCGTACGCCACGCTGGGGTCGGTGGCCACCCTCACCCCGTACCGGGGGTTCCTGCCCGGCGCCGGCTACCGGGAGTGGGGAAACCTCGTGCGCGTGGAGTACGACCTGCCGCGCGGGCGGTACACCGTCACGGGCGGGCAGCGGGAGGTGCCCGGGTGGCGCTGGTGGGACGGTGCCGGTCCGGGCCCCAGCCCGCAGCAGTTCCTGCCCACCCCCTGACGGCACGGCGCGGCACCGTGCTCAGGCCGCCCGGTGACCCCGGCGCAGCACGTTCTCCACGAACCGGTACGACAGCTCCCCGGCGACGGCGGTGACGGCCACGTTGACCGCCACCCACACCACCACCGGCGCGTGGTGCAGCGGACCGGTCAGCGCCCACTGCGCGAAGTTCTGCCAGAGGTAGAGGGAGTAGGTGCGCCGTCCCACCGCCACGGCCGGCCGCGAGCGCAGCAACCGGCGGATCCCCGCGCCGCCGCCCCCGGCGGGCAGCAGCAGCGAGGCGACGAGCAGCAGCGCCAGCCCGGAGGCCAGCGGGATGCCGAGGACGTAACCCGTCCAGGAGTCCAGCGACACCGTGAGGGCCAGCACGAGCAGCCCGGCCACGCACAGCGCCGGCACGGCGCGGGAGCGACCCAGCCGGGTGAGCGGGGCCTCCGCCGCGCGGTGGACGTAGCAGACGGCGAGGGCGCAGCCGGCGAGCAGGCCCGTGGCGTGCAGCGGCGTCGCGAGGTAGGAGATGCCCGGGTCGTGCCAGCGCCACCACGAGGCGACGTCCGCGGTGGTGGAGAGCAGGGCGAGCCCGCCGAGGAGGAGCACCAGCGCGCGGCCGCGGACCCGCCGGTGCAGCAGCAGGAGCAGCAGCAGCGGGACGGCCGTGTAGAACTGCTCCTCGACGTTGAGCGACCACAGGTGGTCCACCTGCCACGGGACGTCGTGCCCGGCGACACCCGCCCAGTTGGCGACGTAGAGGGCGTTGAGCACCGCGGTGGCGAGGGCGACCTCCCACGGGCTCGTCCGCCGGGCCAGCAGCGACCAGAGGACGAACACGGCGAGCAGGCCGAGCAGCGCCGGGTAGAGGCGGCGCACCCGGCGCACGTAGAAGCGCCGCAGGTCGATGCGACCGGTGCGGGCGTGCTCGCCGAGCAGCAGGCTGGTGATGAGGAACCCGCTCAGCACGAAGAAGACGTCGACGCCGACGAAACCGCCGGGCACGCGCTGCTTGTCCAGGTGCATGCCGACCGTCCCCAGCAGCGCCAGCGCCCGGACGCCGTCCAGCGCGGGGGTGGGCACGAGGAACCGCGGGCCCGACCCGCCCCGCGGCGGGGGGACCGCCGCGCCGCCCCCGTCCACCCGCACCGCGTCGCCCACCCGCACCGCGTCGCCCACCTGCACCGCGTCGCCCACCCGCCGGCCCGAACCCTCCACGTGCCCCTCCCGATCGCGTGTCGCACCGCGCCGGGGCACCCCCCGTGCCACCCGGCCCAGCGCACCCTAGGGCGCGCCGTGCCACCGCGACAGGAGGTTTGGCCGAGCAACGTCCCCGGACGGCGGACGGGCCCGCACCCGGTGGGTGCGGGCCCGTCCGGGGCTCCGGGTCAGCGGAAGGTGACGACCGCGCCGCGGGTCTGGGTCCAGGTGATCGAGCCGCCCTGGAAGTCGCTGCGGCGGCCGCCGTTCACGGCGTACTCGTCGGAGGTGGGGTAGCCGAGCCGGCCCGCCTCCCAGCCCTGCCCGCCCCACGCGTCGCGGATCGCGCCGCGCACGACGTGGGCACCGGTCCGGGGGGAGAAGTAGATCGAGCCGCCGGAGAAGGCGGAGAACGCGCCGCCGGGCAGGGTGACCTCGTCGGTCACCGGGTAGCCGAGGGCGCCGGTCTCCCAGCCGCTGGCGGCCCACTTGTCGCGGATGAGGCCCTTGACCACGTGCGCGCCGGTGGGGCGCGACCAGTAGATCGAGCCGCCCTGGAAGTGGTTGAAGGCACCGCCGCGCAGGGCGACCTCGTCGGTCACGGGGAAGCCGAGGGCGCCGGTCTCCCAGCCGTTGGCGGCCCAGCGGTCGCGGATGAGGCCCTTGACGAGATGGCTGCCGGTGGCCGGCGACCAGTAGATCGAGCCGAACTGGTAGTGCCGGTAGGAACCACGCGTGCGCGGGGTGGGCAGCTCGGCGGAGGTGGGCGCCCCCAGGACCCCGCCCAGGGCCGCGGCCTTGGCGGAGATGTCGGAGGACGCGAGGGTGGAACCGTCCACCCGCAGGGTGCGGTCGGGGTTGCGCACGAGGGTGGCGATGCTCATCCGCCGCGGGTGGTAGCCGTTGAGGTTCTCGCCCAGGTGGAAGGTCGCGTAGGCCATGCGCAGCCGGCCGGCGCCGTCGATGAAGCCGGAGGACCCGCCGGGGCCCTGCGCGGTGCCCGCGCTGGCCAGCAGCGGCACCTTCGCGGGGGCGCGGCGGCACGGGCCGACCGGGCCGTCGCAGATGGCGTAGCCGCTGGCGTAGTTGCTGTGGCCCTGGTCGTCCAGCGGGTCGGACAGGTTGCCGGAGTAGAACAGGTACCAGGTGCCGTCGTACTTCACCATCGACGGGTTCTCGATCCGGTGGCCCTCCCAGGGCGAGCCGGCGTCGGTCTCCAGCAGCTTCACCCACGGCGCGCCAGGCTTGGGGAAGCCGTTGTCGCCCAGCTCCACGACCTGCAGCGACGAGGGGTGCGAGCCGATCTTGCCCGAGGCGCTCCACACGAGGTAGTTGCGGCCGGTGGACGGGTCGCGGTACGGGAACGGGTCGATGGACCCGCCCGGGTCGACCTCCAGCGGCGCGCACTGGATCGGCCCGGCGCCGGAGACGTCGCGGAACGGGCCCAGCGGCGAGGGCGCCGAGGCGACCGTGAGGCAGAAGCGGGTCGGGGAGACCCGGACGGGGGAGTACGCGTACCAGGTGGCGCCGATGTTGAAGACGCCCGGCGCCCAGTAGTCGCGGTTGATCCACGGGCCCTGCTGGTGGTGGACGCCCCAGGACGCGGGGCGGACGAGGGCGTCGTTGGTGTTGTACTTGTCCCAGTCGCCCATCGCCGCCTGGCGGATCTCGACGGGGATCTTGGGGTCGTTGTTGACGCTGTAGCCGCCGCGGCCGGGCGGGCCGTCGTCGGAGTAGCGCGGGTGCACCCGCCACGTCACGGCGTCGGCGCTGGTGAGCACCGGGAGCACCCGCCCGCCCACGGGGGAGGCGTAGGCGTAGTAGGTGCCGCCCACCCGCACGACGGTGGGGTCGCCGAAGTCGCCCGTCCACACCTTGCCCGGCTCGAACCAGCCGGCGTCCGGCGGCAGCGCGGCACCGGCGGGGGCGGCGGGGACGACGGCGGCCAGCGCGGTGCCGGCGGCGGCGGTGAGGACCGCCGCGAGTCGGCGGACCTTGGTGGACAGGCGCACGGAGCCCTCCTGCTGTGGCGGATGCGCTGCGAGGGGTCCCCGCGCAGCGTGCGACGCCTGTGCATCGGCAGGGGCGCGCTCGGACTTTAACCCGTCCGGCTGCTCCGTCCGGAGCAGTTGAGCCGATCCTGCGTCACGCTCAGCGACGCAGCGTCGTCACCTGGCCCGTGCTCCACGAGTACACCAGCGCGCCGCCCTGGAAGTCCGAGCGGCGCCCGCCGCTGACGGCGTGCTCGTCGGAGGTGGGGAAGCCGAGGGGGCCGGCCTCCCAGCCCTGCCGGGCCCACGCGTCGCGGATCGCCCCGCGCACCACGCGGGCACCGGTCGGCTTCGACCAGTAGATCGAGCCGCGCTGGAAGTGGTTGAAGCGGCCCGTGCCGCGCGGGGTGGGCAGCTCGTCGGTCACCGGCATGCCCAGGGTGGCGGCGTTGTCGCCCGCGAGGTAGCGCGCGGCGATGAGCCCGTGCACCTCCTGCGCGAGGGTGCCGCGGGAGACGAGGATGCTGCCGGAGCGGTAGTCCTGGCGGGTGCCGCCGTTGAACGGGCGCTCCCCGCCCACGGCGGGGCCCAGCACGGAGCGCTCGCCGCCCAGCCGGACCCAGTGCCCGGCGATCGGGGAGACCGCGCCCGTCCACCACGACGTCTCCGCGCGGCCGCCGCGGCGGGTGAGGGAGACGTGGACGTGGTCGGTGTGCGGGTTGGAGCCGGTGTACGGCTGCCAGC
>NZ_BAABIL010000761.1:0-1347 GCF_039542765.1 Kineococcus glutinatus | reverse complement strand
GCCGCCGGCGCCCGCGCCGCCCGCCTCCTCCGCCACGACCCTCCCCACCGCAGCCGCAGCAGCCCCGCGCCCCACCGGCCACCGCGCGCCGGGCGGCGCGGGGTTGTCGGGACCGGCCCCTATGGTGGCGCCTCATGGGCGCACTTCCCCAGCGCACCGGGTCCGCCCGCCCCCCGACGGTGCGTCCCGCGGTGCCCGGTCCCACCCTGCCCGACCCCGCCCCGCACGGCGTCCGGACGGGCACCGGGCAGCCGGTACCGGTGCAGACGAGCATCGAGGACCTGGGCCGCCCGCTGCGCGAGACGACGTTCGTGGTGGTGGACCTGGAGACCACCGGCGGCGCCCCCGCCGACGCCGGCATCACCGAGATCGGCGCCGTCCGGGTCCGCGGCGGGGAGGTGCTCGGGGAGTTCCAGACGCTCGTGGACCCCGGCGCGGCCATCCCGCCGTTCGTCGCGCTGCTCACGGGCATCACCGACGCGATGGTGGCCGGTGCGCCGCGGCTGCCGCAGGTGCTGCCCAGCTTCCTGGAGTTCGCGCGCGGCGCCGTCCTGGTGGCGCACAACGCGCCCTACGACACCTCCTTCCTCAAGGCCGGCTGCGCGCGGGCGGGGCTGGCGTGGCCGGCGCCGGAGGTCGTCGACACCGTCCGGCTGGCGCGCCTGCTCGTCGGCCGGGACGAGGCGCCCGACCGCAAGCTGGGCACGCTGGCCCGCCTCTTCGGCGCCACCACGTCACCGGACCACCGGGCGCTGTCGGACGCGCGGGCCACCGTGGACGTGCTGCACGCGCTGCTGGGCCGGCTGGGCACGCTCGGTGTGCAGACGCTGGAGGACCTGTCCACCTTCACCTCCCGCGTCTCCCCGGCCCGCCGCGCCAAGCGGCACCTCGCCCTGGGGCTGCCCGCCGCACCCGGCGTGTACCTCTTCCGCGACGGCGCCGACCGGGTGCTCTACGTGGGCACCTCCCGGGACCTGCGCACGCGGGTGCGCTCGTACTTCACCGCCTCGGAGACCCGCCCGCGCATCACCGAGATGGTGCGGCTGGCGGCCTCGGTGACGCCGGTGGTGTGCACCACGCCGCTGGAGGCGGAGGTCCGCGAGCTGCGGATGATCGCCGAGCACGACCCGCCCTACAACCGGCGCTCGCGGCGGCCCGAGCGCGCCCCGTGGGTGAAGCTCACCGCGGACGCGTGGCCGCGGCTGTCCGTGGTGCGCCGGGTGCGCGACGACGACGCCCCGGGTGCCGCCTACCTGGGGCCCTTCCCCGGTCCGCGCGCCGCCGAGCTCGCGGTGGCGGCGCTGCACGAGGCCTTCCCGCTGCGGCGGTGCACCCGCCGCATCCCGC
>NZ_BAABIL010000760.1:0-2301 GCF_039542765.1 Kineococcus glutinatus | reverse complement strand
TCGGCGGGCAGGGCGGAGACGGCGCTGACGGCGACGGCGGCGACCGCGGCGGTGGCGAGCCGGCGGAACCTGGACGCGGTGGCTGACCTCAGGCGGCTGGGCATGAGGCGCACCATAACCAGACGAGCTGGGATCCGGGGCACCCGCGGTGTGCCCGTCGCCCGTCCTGCCGAGCGCGTGCTGCGGTGCGCACCCTGGCCGTCACGAGGTCCCCGGCGGCCGTCACAAGCTCCCCGCGAGGCGGCTTCCCCCTCCGCACCCGCGGCGGGGCCGAGCACGTTCCGTCCGCAACCGCGGAGACTAGGCTGGGCTGCGTGCCGCACTACCGGATCCGCGAGGTCGCCGCCCTGCTGGGTGTCAGCGACGACACCGTCCGCCGCTGGATCGACGCCGGCAGCGTGGACGCCGCGCACGACGACACCGGCCGGCTCGTCGTCGACGGTGCGCGGCTCGCGGCCTTCGCGCGCGAGCGCGCCACCTCCCCCGCCCCCGACCCGACCGGCGTGGGGCGCTCGGCGCGCAACCGCTTCGTCGGGCTCGTGACCCGCGTCGTGGCGGACGGCGTGATGGCGCAGGTGGAGCTGCAGTGCGGCCCGCACACCGTCGTCTCCCTGATGAGCAGCGAGGCCGCCCGGGAGCTGCGGCTGGAGCCGGGCCAGCTGGCCGTGGCCGTCGTGAAGGCCACCACCGTCATCGTCGAGACCCCCGGGGGCGCCTCGTGAGGAACGTCACCACCGCCGCCGTCGCCGCCGCGCTGCTCGCGGCCTGCGGCCCGGCCACCGGCCCGTCGTCCTCGCCGTCGTCCTCGCCGTCCGGCGCCGGCACCCTCACCGTCTTCGCCGCGGCCTCCCTGACGGCGACCTTCACCGAGATCGGCACCCGCTTCGAGGCCGCCCACCCCGGCGTGGAGGTGGAGTTCGCCTTCGCCGGCTCCTCCGACCTCGTCACCCAGATCACCGCCGGCGCACCCGCCGACGTGTTCGCCGCCGCCGACGAGAGGACCATGCAGAAGGTCGTCGACGCCGGGTCGGTCGCCGGCGGGCCGGTGGCCTTCGCCACCAACACCCTGCAGATCGTCACCCCGCCGGACGACCCGGCCGGTGTCGCGGGCGTCGCGGACCTCGCCCGCCCCGGCGTCGACGTCGTGGTGTGCGCACCGCAGGTGCCGTGCGGCGCGGCGACGCGGCTGGCGGAGGAGGCCGCCGGCGTCGACGTGCGGCCGGTCAGCGAGGAGTCCTCGGTGACCGACGTGCTCGGTAAGGTCACCTCCGGCCAGGCCGACGCCGGGGTGGTCTACGTCACCGACGCGATCGCCGCTGGCGACGCGGTCCGGGCCGTGCCGTTCCCCGAGGCGGCGCAGGCGGTCAACACCTACCCCGTCGCGGCGCTGCGGGAGGCGCGGGACGCGGAGCTGGCGGCGGCGTTCACCGCGTTCGTCGCGGGGCCCGAGGGCCGGCAGGTGCTCGCCGCCGCGGGCATCGGGGCACCGGGCGCGCCGTGACGCGCACCCGCGCCCGGTGGCCGGGCCGGTGGCGCAGCGCGGCCGGTGCCGCGGAGGGGACGGCACCGCCGCGCTGGGTCCTGCTGCCCGCCGCGGGCGGCGCGCTGGCCGTGCTGCTGCAGCTGCTGGGGATGCTCGCGGCGGTGGACTGGGCGCGGTTGCCGGCGCTGGTGACGTCCCCGGCGTCGCTGGCGGCGCTGGGGCTGAGCCTGCGCACCGCGGCCGCCAGCACCGCCGCCTGCGTGCTGCTGGGCACGCCGCTGGCGCTGGTGCTGGCGCGCTCGGCGCTGCCGGGGCTGCGGGTGCTGCGCGCCCTCGTGCTGCTGCCGCTGGTGCTGCCGCCCGTGGTGGGGGGCATCGCGCTGCTGCTGACGTTCGGCCGGCAGGGGCTGCTGGGCCGCGAGCTGGACCTGCTGGGGATCCGTGTCGCGTTCTCCACGACGGCGGTGGTGCTGGCGCAGACGTTCGTGGCGATGCCGTTCCTCGTCGTCAGCCTCGAGGGCACGCTGCGCACCGCCGGCCGCCGCTACGAGGCGGTCGCCGCGACCCTCGGGGCGCGCCCCACGACGGTGCTGCGCCGGGTGACGCTGCCGCTGGTGCTGCCGGGGCTGGCGTCGGCGGCGGTGCTGTCGTTCGCGCGGGCGCTGGGGGAGTTCGGTGCGACGCTGACGTTCGCGGGCAGCCTGCAGGGCGTCACCCGCACCCTGCCGCTGGAGGTGTACCTGCAGCGGGAGACGGACCCGGACCTGGCCGGACCGCCGCATCGAGGTCGCCCCCCGCTGGTGCGCCGTCGACCTGCG
>NZ_BAABIL010000759.1:0-2538 GCF_039542765.1 Kineococcus glutinatus | reverse complement strand
CGCGGTGCTCCAGCTCCTCGGCCTCCTCGAGGAGTTCGCGGTTGCGGGCGAAGAACTCGTGGCGGGTGTCCCAGTCCCCCTCGACGAGGGCGTGGCGGATGAACAGCTCCCGCGACAGCTCCGGGTCGATGCGGCCGTAGGCGACGGCGCGCCCCGCCACGACCGGCACCCCGTACAGGGTGACGCGCTCGGTGGCGACGACGGCGGCGCGCCGGCGCTCCCAGTGCGGCTCGGAGTACTGGCGCTTGACGACGTGCTCGGCCAGCGGCTCCACCCAGCGCGGGTCGATCGCGGCGACGACGCGCGCCCACAGCCGGGAGGTCTCCACGAGCTCGGCGGACACCACCCACGCCGGCTGCTGCCGCCCCAGGGAGGACCCGGGGAACAGCGCGAACCGCGCACCGCGGGCACCGAGGTACTCGGTCATCGGGCGCGCCTCCCGCCGGGCCGCGCCCTTGCCCGGCAGCTCCTTCATCCCGATGTTCGACAGCAGCCCCGCCAGCAGCGAGCGGTGCAGGCCGTCGGCGTCGACCGCGGCGGCCGCGACGGCCTCCGAGCCGCTGCCGGAGGCCTCGGCCGCCTCGTCGGCCACCTCCGGCAGCTCCGGGACCCGCACCTGCATGCCCAGGTCCCGCGCGACGCGGCGCAGCTGGGTGACGGTGTCCTGCCACTCCCGCACCCGCAGCACGTGCAGGAACTCCTGCTTGCAGCGGCGGCGGAACGCCGAGGACGACAGGTCCCGCTGCTGCCGCTGCAAGTACCACCACAGGTTGAGGTAGGTGAGGAAGTCCGACTGCTCGTGGCGGAACCTCGCGTGCAGCTGCGCGGCCTGCTGCTTCTGCTCGTGCGGGCGCTCGCGGGGGTCCTGCACGGACAGCGCGGCGACCACGACGAGCACGTCGTGCAGGCAGCCGTTGCGGTGCCCCTCCAGCACCATGCGCGCCAGCCGGGGGTCGATGGGCAGCCGGGCCAGGTCGCGGCCGGTGGGCGTCAGCCGGGGCGCGCCGCCGCTGCCGCTGCCGGGTTCCAGCGCGCCCAGCTCCTCCAGCAGGTGGATGCCGTCGGTGATGGCGCGCTTCTCCGGCGGCTGCACGAAGGGGAACGCGGCGATGTCACCGAGGCCCAGGGAGGTCATCTGCAGGATGACGGCGGCCAGGTTGGTGCGCAGGATCTCCGGGTCGGTGTACTCCGGGCGCGAGCCGAAGTCCTTCTCGGAGTACAGCCGGATGCAGATGCCGTCGGCGACGCGCCCGCAGCGGCCGGCGCGCTGGTTCGCCGAGGCCTGCGAGATCCGCTCCACCGGCAGCCGCTGCACCTTCGTGCGGTGGCTGTAGCGGGAGATGCGGGCGGTGCCGGCGTCGACGACGTAGCGGATGCCGGGCACGGTGAGGGAGGTCTCGGCGACGTTGGTGGCCAGCACGATGCGCCGGTGCGCGGCGCGGGTGAACACCCGGTGCTGCTCGGCGGCCGACAGCCTCGCGTACAGCGGCAGCACCTCCGCGTCGCGGAACTCCCGCTCCCGCAGCAGCGGCTGCAGCGCGTCGGCGGTGTCCCGGATCTCCCGCTCCCCGGAGAGGAACACCAGGACGTCGCCGGGTCCCTCGGCGGCCAGCTCCCGCACCGCGTCGAGGACGCCCTCGGTCTGGTCCCGGTCGGCGTCCGGTGCGCTGAGGGCGTCCTCGGGGGCGCGGCCGACGCCGTCGTCGTCCTCGTCGTCCTCCGCGTCGTCGTCGCCGGCCTCGTCGTCCTCGTACTCGGCGGCCAGCAGGGGCCGGTAGCGGACCTCGACGGGGTAGGTGCGCCCGGACACCTCCAGGACGGGCGCACCCCCGAAGGCGGCGGCGAAGCGCTCGGTCTCGATGGTGGCCGAGGTGATGATCAGCTTCAGCTCCGGCCGGCGCGGCAGCAGCCGCGCGAGGTAGCCCAGCAGGAAGTCGATGTTGAGGCTGCGCTCGTGCGCCTCGTCGATGATGATCGTGTCGTAGCGGCGCAGGTCGCGGTCGCGCTGGATCTCCGCGAGCAGGATGCCGTCGGTCATGACCTTGACGAGGGTGTCCTCGCCCACCTGGTCGGTGAAGCGCACGGCGTAGCCCACGGTGGCGCCGACCTCGGAGCCGACCTCCTCGGCGATGCGCTCGGCGACGGCGCGGGCGGCGATCCGGCGGGGCTGCGTGTGGCCGATGGTGCCGCGCACGCCGCGGCCGAGCTCCAGGCAGATCTTGGGCAGCTGCGTCGTCTTGCCCGAGCCGGTCTCCCCGGCCACGACGACGACCTGGTGCTCGCGCAGCGCCTCGGCGATGCGGTCGCGCTCCTGGCTGACCGGCAGCTCCGGGGGGTAGCCGATCACGGGGACGGTGGCGCGGCGGGCGGCCAGGCGCGCCTCGGCGCGCTCGACGTCCGCGGCGATCTGCGCGAGCTGTTCCTCGGCGCGGGCGGGGTCGCGCTGGCCGGACAGCGCGTGCAGGCGGCGCAGCAGCCGGTCGGCGTCGCGCAGGGTGCACCCGTCCAGCCGGGCGGCCAGCTCGTGGGCGCGGGGGT
>NZ_BAABIL010000758.1:0-730 GCF_039542765.1 Kineococcus glutinatus | reverse complement strand
CGAGCACGGCGAGACCGCTGGCCACGATGAGCGGCTGGGCGACGGCGGTGTCGCGGATCGTCCCGGCGTCCGACGTCGTGCCGTGGGCGACGAGGTCGGTGCCGGCGACGGCGGACAGCCACCGCATGCGGGTGGCGAAGCCGGGCAGCTCCAGCCACGGGGCGAGGAAACCCGGGACCTGCGAGCCCTGACCCGGGCAGACGATGACGAGCACGGACCCAATCTCCCCTGCCGACGAGCGCCGACGCGGTCACGGCGCTCACGAGTTTTCTGCCGCGTGGTTGTGCGGATCCTACAAAGCCCGCGGCGTGCGGCCGACCGCGGCGCGCGGTGCGGCGCCCCCCGGCCCGGTCGCGGCGGGCGGCGGGGCGGCCAGGCGGCCCAGGACCAGGGCGGTCTGCAGCACGAAGCGCTCCCGGGGGACCGCCGGCGTCCAGCCGCACACCTCCGCCACCCGCCGCAGCCGGTAGCGCACCGTGTTCGGGTGCACGAAGAGGGACCGCGCGCACGCCTCCAGCGAGCCCCCGTGCTCCAGATAGGCCGTCAGCGTCTCCAGCAGGGCCCCGGGCGCCTCGGCCAGCGGCCGGTGCACCCGGTCCACCAGGGCCCGGCGGGCGCCGGCGTCACCGGACAGCGCCCGCTCCGGCAGCAGGTCGTCGGCCAGCACCGGTCGCGGTGCCCCCGGCCAGGCCCGCGCCGCCACCACCCCGGCCAGGGCCGCCCGCGCGGA
>NZ_BAABIL010000757.1:0-1409 GCF_039542765.1 Kineococcus glutinatus | reverse complement strand
CCCCGCCGTGCCGGGGCCGCGGCGGGCGGGCGCCGGTGGTGGTGGCCGCGGCGGAGGCGGCGGTGGCGGGTGCGGCGGGGGGCAGCGGTGCGGGCACGGGGACCTCCGGGCGGGAACGCGGGTGCGCAGCGCTCGGGACCGAGCGGCGCGGGGGGCGGAGCGGTTCCCGAGCCTCCCGGTGGCGGCGCACCGCGGTCGCTGGTGCGCTCCCCCGGAGCGCGGTGGGGCTGTCCCCACCCCCTCGACGGGGGAGCGCACTCCTGTCCAGCGGCCCACCGCGCGCCTAGGGTCGAGGACGTGTCCAGCTCACTCGCACCGGCCGTCGAGCGGCCCCCGGCGACCGGCACCGCCGGCCGCTTCCTGCGGTCCTGGGGCGACGGCTGGTGGGCCGTCTGCCACCTCTTCCTCACCCCGTTCCTCCTGGGGTTCCACCTGGCCGTCGTCGTCGTCATGATCGTCGGCGCGGCCCTGACCCCGGTGCTGCTCACGGGCCTGCCGCTGCTCGTGATGAGCCGCTGGGCGGCGCGCGGGCTGGCGGCGGTGGAGCGCTGGCGGCTGTGGCACCTGCTCGGGGAGTGGGTGCCGGCGCTGCCGCGCAGCGCACCCGACCCGCGCCCGTGGTGGCGGCAGGTGCTGCTCGACGCGCAGCCGTGGCGCACCGCCGTGCACCTGCTGCTCGTCAGCACGTGGGGGATGGTCGCCTCGGTGCTGCTGGCGTCCCTGCTGGGCGTCGCCCTGGCGGGTGTCGCGCTGCCCTTCGTGCCGCACGAGGGCGGGCTGTCCCTGCCGTACGTCTCCCCCGGGGTGGCGCTGCCGGTCGGGGAGGGCGCCGCCGCGGTCACCGGGCTGGCGCTGCTGCTCGTCGTGCCGTTCCTGGCCCGCACCCTCGCGCTGCCGGAGGCGGCCAGCGCCCGGGTGCTGCTGGCCCCGATGCGCCGCACCCGCGAGGCGTTCCTCACCGCCCGGGTGGAGACGCTGACGCAGACGCGGGAGCGGGCCGTGGACTCCGTGGAGGCCGAGCGCCGCCGCATCGAGCGGGACCTGCACGACGGCCCGCAGCAGCGGCTGGTGTCGCTGGCGATGCAGCTGGGCATGGCGCAGCGGGAGCTGGAGCGCGACCCCGAGCGGGCCCGGCTGCTGCTGGACAAGGCGCACGCCTCCGCGAAGGAGGCCGTCACCGACATGCGGCAGGTGGCGCGCGGCATCCACCCGCCGGTGCTCACCGACCGCGGCCTGGACGCGGCGCTGTCGGCGCTGGCGGCGAGCTGCCCGGTGCCGGTGGCCGTGGAGGTCGCCCTGGAGCCGGGACCGGCCGGGCGCCCGGCGCCCACCGCGGAGGCCATCGCGTACTTCTGCGTCTCCGAGGCCCTGACGAACACCGCCAAGCACTCCGGCGCAACCCGCGCCCG
>NZ_BAABIL010000756.1:0-2004 GCF_039542765.1 Kineococcus glutinatus | reverse complement strand
CGCACCTGACGACCGCCTCGGTGGTGCGCGGCTGCTGCGAGGTGCGCCTGGCGTGGTGGGGCTGGTGGCGGCGGACGCCGCGCGGCGGACCGCGGGGGCGGAAGGGCTGCTGCGGGCGACGACGGCGGCGCTGGACTGGGGCGGCGGGCGGCGGGCGCTGCCGGGCCTGCCCGACCCGGAGGCCGGCTGAGGCCCCGCACCGGCGGGCTGCGACACTGCGGTCCGCCATGACGAGCGCACCCCTCCCCGCGGGCACGGTCCCCGCCCGGCCCGAGGACGCGCTGCGCGTCCTGACCTGGAACGTGTGGTGGCGCTTCGGGGACTGGCGCCGGCGCCGGGAGGCGCTGCTGCGCGTGCTCGCCGCCGCCGGACCGGACGTCTGCGGCCTGCAGGAGGTGTGGGCGACACCGGACGAGGGGCTGGCGGACTGGCTCGCCGAGCGGCTGGGCATGGTGGCCCTCTTCGCGCCCTCGCCGGCGCCCGGGCGCTGGCAGCGCCGCCTCGGGGCGCTGGGGGACGCCTCGGCCGGTGGCCTGCCGGAGCCGGGGCGGATCGCCTTCGGCAACGCCGTGCTGAGCCGTTTCCCGGTGCTCTCCCACGACGTGACGCACCTGCCCGACGGGCCGCACCCGGAGGGGCGCACCGCGCTGCACGCGCTGCTGGACACCCCCGGCGGCCCGCTGCCCTTCACCACCACCCACCTCAACTCCGCCCCGGCCGAGTCGGCGGTGCGGGTCCGGCAGGTGCGCGCGCTGGTGCCGGAGGTGGTGCGGCGGGCACGGGCGGTGCCGGGAGCGCGCCGGCCGGTGCTGACGGGCGACTTCAACGCCGAGGCCACCTCCGACGAGCTGCGCCTGGTGTGCGGCCACCAGACCGCACCCGTCGTGGAGGGCGTCGTCCTCGTCGACGCGTGGCGCTTCGCCGACGAGGGTGTCCGGGGGCACACGTGGGACCGGCGCAACCCGCACGTCGCCGCCGTGCACCAGCCGAGCGCACGGATCGACTACGTCCTGGTGGGTCTTCCGGAGTTCAGCGGCCGCGGCGCGGTGCTGGGGGTGCACCGGGTGGGCGCGGAGCCGGTCGGCGGTGTCTGGCCCTCCGACCACGCCGCGGTGCTGGCCGACCTGCGGATCTGACCGGGCACCTCGCGAGAAGGCGTGGTCCGTCCCGCGGGACCGGTCGCGGTTCCCCGCCCCGAGATGCCACCGGATGGAAACCGTCCCATCATCGAGACATGTCGTCCCTCGCGCACAGCCCCGCCACCGTCAGCGGCACGCACGACCGCACGCGCCAGGCGGTCGTCGCCGCCACCGCCGTCGTGGCCGTCGTCGGCTCGACCATCGGCTCCGGCGCCTTCGGTGGCACGCCCATCGCCGAGGCCGCCGGCGGCGCGCTGTCGGCCTCGGCCACCCTGGTCGCCCCCGCCGGGCCCGCGTTCGCGATCTGGTCGGTGATCTACACCGGGCTCATCGCCCTCGCGGTGTGGCAGCTGCTGCCCGCCCACCGCGAGGACGCCCGCCAGCGCCGCACCGGCTGGTGGACGGCGGCGTCCCTGCTGCTCAACGCGGCCTGGATCGGCACGGTCCAGGCCGGCTGGGTCACCGCGAGCGTGGCGGTCATCGCGGCGCTGCTGCTCGTCCTGGTGGTGGTCGTCGGCCGGCTCGGCGCATCCCGTCCCACCGGGCGCGTCGAGGCCCTCGTCGTGGACGGCTCGCTGGGGCTCTACCTGGGGTGGGTGAGCATCGCCACCGTCGCCAACACCGCGGCCGCCCTGTCCGCCGCCGGCGCCGCCGGGAACGGGTCGTGGCTGGGCCTGACCGAGCCGGTGTGGGCGGTGCTCGTGCTGGCCGTGGCGGCGGGGATCGGCGTCGCCGTGGCCGCCCTCACCCGTGGTCGCCTCGCCTTCGGCGCCGGCCTGGCCTGGGGGCTGGCCTGGGTGGCGGTGGCGAGCAGCTCCGGGCCGGACACCTCCGCGGCGGCGGCCGTCGTGGCCGAGGTGGCGGG
>NZ_BAABIL010000755.1:0-5675 GCF_039542765.1 Kineococcus glutinatus | reverse complement strand
ACCAGACGACCGAGGACTCCCTGGCCTACGGCGAGGAGCTGTCCGACCTGCTCGGCGGGGGTGGGGAAACCCTGCACCGGGACACCGCCGACGGCGGGGGGGACGCGGGGGTACTCCCAGACGGTGACCAGCTCCAGCGGGCGCCGCTCGGCGCGGGCGTGCTGCCAGGCCCAGCGCACCGCGGGCAGGCAGTCGGAGGTCGGGTCGACGCCCACGAGCACCGCCGCGAGCCCCGCCCGGCCGTCGGCGCCGGCGGGTCCTGCGACCACGGGTGCCGCCGCCAGGACGGTGCCGGGTGCGGCCGCGTCGCGGTGCACCTCGAGCCCCGCGGTGCCGGGAGCGCTCACCGCGAGCGCCGTGGTGGTGTCCGTGTCCACGCTGGTTCCTCCGTTCCCGCCGCACCCGCCGTTGGGTCCGACGCCTCCAGGGTGGAGCACGCAGGTGTCCTGCGGGTTACAGGCGTGCGGAGGGTCACGTCCCGACGGCTTTCCCACGCTGTAGAGCACCGTCGTCGTCACGCTGCGCATCCGGGTTGCCGGTGGCGCGGCCCTCAGGACGCGGGCACCGCCTCGTGCGCGCCCAGCCACGCGCGGAACTCCGCCGCCGGCAGCGGCGGGGAGTGCAGGTGGCTCTGGCTCTCGTCGCAGCCCATCGCCCGCAGCAGCCGCAGACCCTCCTCGTCGGCCACCCCCTCGGCCACCAGGCGCAACCCCAGGCTGTGGGCCAGGTCCACCGTGGTGCGCACGACGGCCGCCGCCCGCGCGTCCGCCGCGACGTCGGCGACGAAGGAGCGGTCCAGCTTCAGGTCGTGCACCGCCAGGTCGCGCAGGTAGGCCAGCGAGGAGTAGCCGGTGCCGTAGTCGTCCACGCTGAGCCGCACACCCAGGCCGGCCAGCTGCGCCACCACCTCCCGCGCCCGGGTGGAGTCGCCCAGGACGACCGTCTCGGTGATCTCCAGGTGCAGCGCGGACGCCGGCAGGCCGTGCCGGCGCAGCGCGGCGCGCACCCGGTCCGGCAGCCCCGCGTCGAGCACGTCGGTGGCGGACAGGTTGACCGCCACGGGCACCTGGTGGCCCTCCCGGTGCCAGCGCGCGGCCTCCGCGAGGGCACCGGAGAGCACCTGCCGGGTCAGGGTCGGCATCAGGCCGCGCTGCTCGGCGGTGGCGAGGAACGACGTGGGGTCCAGCAGGCCCAGCCGCGGGTGCTGCCAGCGCACCAGGGCCTCGGCGCCGGCCACGCCACCGGTGGCCAGGTCGATCTTGGGCTGGAAGTGCAGCACGAGGCTGCCGCCGTCCGCCCCCGGCGCGAGCACGGCGCGCAGCTCCTCCACCAGCCGCAGCCGGTCCCCGGAGCGGCGGTCGAGGCGCTCGTCGTAGGCCAGCACGGGCCTGCGCTCCCGCTTGGCGCCGTACATCGCCACGTCGGCGCAGTGCAGCAACCCCGCCGCGCTCGTGGTGTGGACCGGGCGCGCCGCCACGCCCACGCCGGCCGGCACGTGCAGCGACGTGCCCGACAACCGGTGCGCCCGGGCCAGGTCCGCGGCGAGGGCGTCGGCCAGGTGCTGGGCCTGCGCCAGCGCGGTCCCCGGCAGCAGCAGCGCGAACTCGTCACCGCCGAGGCGGGCGGGCAGGTCGCCCCGGCGGGCGCGGGCGCGCAGCCGGGCCGCCACCGAGCGCAGCAGCTCGTCCCCGGCGGCGTGCCCGAGGGCGTCGTTGACCTCCTTGAAGCGCTGCAGGTCCAGCAGCAGCAGGGCGCAGGGCTCCTCGCGCTGCTCCGCCTCCGCCAGCGCCGCCAGCAGCGCACGGCGGTTGCCCAGGCCGGTGAGCTCGTCGGTGAGGGACAGGTGGCGGGCGTGCGACAGCGGCACCAGCTCCCGGTGGGCCAGCGCCAGGCGGCCCACGACGAGCAGCAGCGCCGCGCCGACCAGCGCCTCCGCCCGGCGGGGGGCGGCGCCCGTCGCGAGCAGCGCCCCGCAGAGGACCAGCACCGCCGAGGGCGGCACGAGCAGGCGCGTCACGCTGGCCCGCAGCAGCGGGGTGCGCGGTGGCGGCACCCACCCGACGGCCGCGGCGAGCACGGTGGCCGCGGTGAAGAGCGCGTCGACGGGGTTGCCGCCGCCGTAGGTGCCGGCCTGCTCCTGCACCACCCAGCCGAGGTGGCCGGCGCCGGCCAGGGCCAGGGCCGCGATGACGAACCACAGCCGCACGTCGCTGCGCGCGCCGCACCAGACCACCACGGCCAGCAGCTGCAGCATGACGACGACGTCCACGGCGGGCAGGGCCAGGGGGACGCCCGCCCCACCGGCCAGGACGCCACCCAGCACCCGCCGCAGCGGTGCCTCCAGCAGCAGCAGCCAGCCGGCGATCGCCAGGGTGCCCGCGACGGCGTCCAGCCAGGAGCCGGGGTGGCGGTCGGCCAGCCGGGTGCGCACGTACCGCTGCGCGGCCAGCAGGAAGCACGGCATCGCCAGCACCGGTGCCACCACGACCGCCGGCCCGCGGGGCGGGCCGGCGCCGACGACCTCGACGAGGTCGGCGGCGGCCTCGTTGAGCGCGGTGGCGCTCAGCCCGGCGGCCAGCGGCACCAGCACGGCGCGGTCCGCGACGCCGGAGCGCACCCGCCACCACAGCAGCCCGGTGGCGCCGAGCGTCACGGCGTTGCCGACCGTCGCGTCGAGCAGCAGGGGCGCGGACCCGCCGCGCAGGCCGAGCAGGGCGGCGGCGTAACCGGCGACGGCGATGGCGGCGGCGACGGCCGCCGGCACGCGCCGGGGGAGTCTCACCGCCCCATGATGTCTCCTGCGGGCGGCCCCGGGCCGCGAGGCGCACCCGAAGGGGTGAGCTGCGACGGCGAGGGGCGGCCGCCGCGGCGACCGCCCCCGTGGTGACCCGTCGGACCCGTCCGTCAGCTCACTCCGCCAGCGGGGAGGGGCCGAGCTCGGCCAGCAGCTCACCCATCTTGCGGTAGGCCTTGTTGCGGTAGTCGATGAGCGCGGCCAGCTTCTCCGGGTCCAGCTCCAGGAAGCCGGAGCCGGTCTTCGTGCCGTACTTGCCCTGCGCCACGAGCTCGGTGAGGTTGGCCGGGGCGGAGAGCCGCTCGCCGAAGTGGTCCTCGAGGACCCTGAACCCCTTGGCGTAGACGTCGAGGCCGGCCATGTCCGCGATGGCGAACGGGCCGAAGAACGGCAGCCGGAACCCGAAGGTGGTGGAGACGATGGTGTCGACGGCGGCCGGGGTGGCCACGCCCTCCTCCACGACCGTCATGGCCTCCTTGAGCAGGACGTACTGCAGCCGGTTCAGGACGAAGCCGGGCACGTCGGCGACCTGGGCGCCCTTGCGCCCGGCCCGCACCAGCAGGTCGTCGATGAGGGGCAGCACGGCCGGGTCGGTGGCCTCCCCCGTGACCAGCTCCACGCCCGGGATGAACGGCGCGGGGTTGGAGAAGTGCACGGTGAGGAAGAGGGAGGCGTCGGTGAAGGCCTCGGCCAGCACCTTCACCGGGATGGTGGAGGTGTTGGTGCCGATGATGGTGCCCGGCGCGGCGGCCTTCTCCACCCGCGAGAGGACGTCCTTCTTGACGGCCGGGTCCTCGAAGACGGCCTCCTCGACGAAGTGGACGTCGGCGACGGCCTCCTCGATGGAGTCGGCGGGGTGGAAGCGCTGCTTCAGGATCTCGGTGCTGCCGGCGTCGAAGAGGCCCTGCGCCTCGAAGAGCTCGGACTCCTTCAGCAGGCGCTCGTAGTTGCGCTGGGTGGACTCCTTGTCGGCGTCGGCCAGCCACACGTCGTTGCCCGCCAGGGCCAGGGACTGGGCGATGCCGCCGCCCATGTAGCCGGTGCCGATCTGGGCGACACGGGTGATCTTGTCGGTGCGGGGTGCGGTGGACACGCAGGTCCTGCCCTTCGTGGAGTCGGGAGCTGGTCGGGTGGTGCGGTGGTGCGGGGCCGGGGTGCCGCTCAGGCGGCGAGCTCGGTGATGACGTCGCGGAAGGCGGCGACGTCGTGGGCGAAGCGGCCGAGGAAGAGCCCGTCGACGCCCTCGGCGAGGGAGGCGAACAGGCCGGGCCCGGCGCTGCCGCCGTAGAGGATCCGGGTGGTGCCGGTGCGCGCGCCGGCGATGGCGCGCAGCTGCTGGGTGACGGCGACGACGTGGTCGGCGGAGGCCGGCTGCGGCTGCCCGATCGCCCACACCGGTTCGTAGGCCAGCACGACCTCCGAGTCGTCGGGCACCGCGGCCAGCACGGACTCCACCTGGGGGCGGCACTCGGCGACCGCGGCCGACACGGCGGCGGCGCCCTCCCCGTCCCGCGTCGTCTCGCCGATGCAGACCAGCGGCACGAGCCCGTTGCGGGCGGCGGCTGCCGCCTTGCGGGCGGTGACGGCGTCGTCCTCGCCGAACAGGCGCCGGCGCTCGGCGTGGCCGAGCTCCACCATCGAGCAGCCGGCCTCGGCGAGCACCGCGGGGGAGACCTCCCCGGTGTAGGCCCCGGCGTCCTCCCAGAACGCGTCCTGCGCGCCGAGGGCGATGCCGGAGCCGGCCAGCAGCTCCGCGCCGGCGGCGAGGGAGACGAAGTCGGGGATGACGAAGGCGTCGACACCGCAGGCGGTGGCGTGCGGGCCGAGGGCGGCGACGGCCTCGAGGTAGGACCGGGTGCGGGCGAGCCCGAAGTACATCTTCAGGCTCACCCCCACCAGGCGCCGAGGGCGCGGAGCGGCTGTCACCACGTCAGCAGGCGGCGACGGTGGTGGCCTCGTCCTCGGCGGAGGCCACGGTCTCGTAGCTCTTGATGGCCTCGACCTTGGCCGCGGAGGCGGAGGTGGGGTCGAAGCGGTAGCCGAGCCACTCCTTGGCCAGGCGGCGGGCCAGCTCGATGCCGACGACGCGCTGGCCCATGCACAGCACCTGGGCGTCGTTGGACAGCACGGAGCGCTCCACGGAGAAGCCGTCGTGGGCGGTGACGGCGCGCACGCCGGGGACCTTGTTGGCGGCGATGGCCACCCCCAGGCCGGTGCCGCAGATCAGCAGGGCGCGGTCGGCCTCGCCGGCGGCGACCTTGCGGGCCGCGGCGACGGCGACGTGGGGGTAGTGGGTGTCCTCGTCGCCGTTGACACCGACGTCGACCACGGAGGCCACGCGGGGGTCGGCCAGCAGGTCGGCCTTGATCTTGTCCTTGTACTGCACGCCGGCGTCGTCGGAGCCGACGACGATGCGCCACTTCTGCTCGGTGCTCTCGCTCATGCTGCTTCCTCTCCTCTCGTGGCGGCCCGCCCGCGCGGCGGGCCACCTCGGGTTGCGTGGCTGTGGGCGCCCGGCGGGCGGGCGGGGGTACCGCGCGCCCGCCGGGTCCGCCTCAGGCGTCCAGCGCGGCCAGGGCGGTGCGGGTCACCAGGGCCAGCGAGGCGGCGCCGGCGTCGGGGTGGGCGCTGCTGCGCTCGGCCTGCGGGCGGGCCCGGCGCAGCTGCGGGCGCAGGTCCCTGGTGGCCTCGGCGGCGGTGGTGGAGGCCTCGGCGGCCGCTCGCCAGGCGGTGCGCACGTCGGCGGCGGCGACGACGCGCTCGACGATGACCCGGGCGAACGGCACCAGGGCGTCGACGAGGGTCTTGTCGCCGGGCTTGGCCCCGCCGAGGCGGGTGACGCCGTCCAGCGCGGCCTGCGCGGCGCGGGCCACGGCCGCGG
>NZ_BAABIL010000754.1:0-2474 GCF_039542765.1 Kineococcus glutinatus | reverse complement strand
GCCGGTCCGCGGCGAGCGGGTCCCCGCGGCCTCCGACCCGGCCGTCACGGCCGGCGGCCGCGGCGGCGCGCTCGCCCGTTCGTTCCTCGCGGACGTGCTGCTGATCGCCAAGTGTCCCCCCTGGACGCGGTGACCGACCCACCGGTGGCCGCCTGGGCGGCCGGTGGCCGGAGCGGTGGCTCATCCCCCCGACGGCCCCCGCTGCGCGTCTCAGAGTAGGGGAGGATCACCCGAACGTCGCAAGCCCTGGACCCGTCTGCCGCACGGCCCGTAGCCAGCCTCACCCGTTCGCACCGACCCCCTTCACCGTGTGGCGGATTGCGACTACGTTGGGTGGTGATGTGCGGTCCGCGGCGGCCTGCGGATCAGCCGGCGAGCTCGGCCGCCTCCAGCCACGCCGCCTCCAGCTCCTCCCGCTGCGCCAGCAGCTCGCGCAGCCGGGAGTCGAGGGCGCTGACGGCGGAGTGGTCCGTGGCCCGCTCCACCAGCTCGGCGTGCAGCCGCTCCTCCTCCGCCGCCACCCGCTCCAGCTGCCGCTCCAGGCGCGTCATCTCCTTGCGCGCCGAGCGCACCTCCGCGGCGCCGGCGGCACCACCGGCACCCGCCGCGGCCCCCGCACCGGCACCCGCACCTGCACCTGCACCTGCACCTGCACCGGATGGCCGCCCGGTGCCCGCGGGCGCCCCGACCCGCCCGGCGGCCGCCTCCGCGCGCAGCCGCAGGTACTCCTCCACCCCGCCCGGCAGGTCGCGGACGCGCCCGTCGCCCAGCAGCGCCACCTGCCGGTCGGTGACCCGCTCCAGCAGGTAGCGGTCGTGGCTGACGACCACGAGGGTCCCCGGCCAGCCGTCCAGCACGTCCTCCACGGCGGCCAGGGTGTCGGTGTCCAGGTCGTTCGTCGGCTCGTCCAGCAGCAGCACGTTCGGCTCGGCCATGAGCAGCCGCAGCAGCTGCAGCCGGCGGCGCTCCCCGCCGGAGAGGTCGGCCACCAGCGTCCACTGCCGCTGCGCCGTGAACCCCAGCCGCTCCAGCAGCTGCCCCGCCGGCACGTCGCGGTCCCCCAGGCGCACGTGGCGGCTCACCCGCTGCACCGCCTCCAGGGCGCGCAGGTCGGCCACCTCGTCGAGCTCGCGGACCTCCTGCGACAGCTGCGCGAGGACCACCGTGCTGCCCCGGCGCACCGTGCCGGCGTCCGGCTGGACCGCACCGGTGAGCAGGCCCAGCAGGCTCGACTTGCCCGATCCGTTGACACCGACCACGCCGATCCGGTCCCCGGGCCCCAGCCGCCACGTCACGTCCCGCAGCAGCACCCGCCGCTCCTCGTCGCGACCGCGGGCGAGGGTGACGCCCTCCAGGTCGAAGACCTGCTTGCCCAGGCGCGCCGTCGCCATCCGCGCCAGCGCCACGTCGTCGCGCGGCGGCGGCTCGTCGGCGATGAGGGCGCTGGCCGCCTCGATGCGGAAGCGCGGCTTGCTCGTGCGCGCCGGCGCACCCCGGCGCAGCCAGGCCAGCTCCTTGCGCAGCAGGTTCTGCCGCCGCTCCTCGGTCACCGCCGCCACGCGGGCGCGCTCGGCGCGGGTGAGGACGTAGGCGGCGTACCCGCCGTCGTAGGCGTCGACGACCCCGTCGTGCACCTCCCACACCCGGGTGCACACGGCGTCGAGGAACCAGCGGTCGTGCGTGACGACCACCAGGCCACCCTGCCCGGCCGCCCAGCGGGAGCGGACGTGCTCCGCCAGCCACGCCACGCCCTCCACGTCGAGGTGGTTGGTGGGCTCGTCGAGCACGAGCAGGTCGTCGTCGGCGACCAGCAGACCCGCCAGCGCCACCCGGCGGCGCTGCCCGCCGGACAACCGCCCCACGGGCACGTCCAGACCGCCCACGTCGCGGGCGTCGAGCCCGCCCAGCAGCCCCACCAGCACGTCGCGCACCGCCGGGCGGGAGGCCCACTCGTGCTCGGCGGCACCGCCCAGCACCGCCTGGCGCACCGTCGTGCCCGGCGGCAGCACGTCGGCCTGGTCGAGCATCCCCAGCCGCAGGCCGCCGGTGTGCGTGACGCGCCCGGCGTCGGGCTCCTGCCGGCGCGCCAGCACCCGCAGCAGGGTGGACTTGCCGTCGCCGTTGCGGCCCACGACGCCGATCCGCTCGCCCTCGCCGATCCCGAGGGAGATGCCGTCCAGCACGGCCCGCGAGCCGTGCACGACGCGCACCGCCTCGGCGTTGACCAGGTTCGCCACGCTCGTTCCCACTCCCGCTCTCGTCCACCCCGCCCGCCGCACCCGGCGGCGGCCACCCGCTCGGCGCGGGGCTCCACCCCCGCGCCGGACCTCACTCCCGCCCGGCGCCCGGCCCCACCGTCGCGAGCACCGGCTCCAGGACGTGCGCCCCGGGCGCGGGCGCCACCGCCGTCAGCACCGTCGCTGTCCGGCTCCCTCGCGGAGGCGGCGCGGCAGCTGCACGTCATGGGCTGAGGT
>NZ_BAABIL010000753.1:0-4934 GCF_039542765.1 Kineococcus glutinatus | reverse complement strand
CGCGCCGAGCGCCCGGCCCAGCTCGGCGGGGCGGCCGAGGGCGTCGCCGTGCCAGAAGGGCAGCCGCCCCGGCAGCCCGGGCGCGGGGGTGACCAGCACCCGGTCGTGGGTGATGTCCTCGATCCGCCAGGAGGAGGAGCCCAGGGTGATGACGTCGCCGACGCGGGACTCGTAGACCATCTCCTCGTCGAGCTCGCCGACGCGGCGGCCCGGGCCCTCCCCGCCGGCGAGGAACACGCCGAACATGCCCCGGTCGGGGATGGTGCCGCCGCTGGTCACCGCCAGGCGCTGCGCCCCCGGCCGGGCGGTGAGCGTGCCGCCGACGCGGTCCCACACCAGCCGCGGGCGCAGCTCGGCGAACTCGTCGCTGGGGTAGCGCCCCGAGAGCATGTCGAGCACGGCATCCAGCACGGGCCGGGACAGCTGCGCGAACGGCGCGGCGCGGCGCAGCAGCTCGTGCAGGTCGTCGACGGCCCAGTCGTCCATCGCGACCATCGCCACCACCTGCTGGGCGAGGACGTCGAGGGGGTTGGCCGGCACCCGCAGCGCCTCGATCCGCCCGGTGCGCATCCGCTCGACCACGACGGCGGTCTGCAGCAGGTCGGCGCGGTACTTGGGGAAGAGCACGCCGCGGGAGACCGCGCCCACCTGGTGCCCGGCGCGGCCCACCCGCTGCAGGCCGCTGGCCACGCTCGGGGGGGACTCCACCTGCACGACGAGGTCGACGGCGCCCATGTCGATGCCCAGCTCCAGGCTGGAGGTGGCCACCACCGCGGGCAGCCGGCCGGCCTTGAGGTCCTCCTCGATGAGGGCGCGCTGCTCCTTGCTCACCGAGCCGTGGTGGGCGCGGGCCAGCACCGCGGGCGCACCGGTGGCGGCGCCGGAGGCCATGACCTGCGCCGGCTGCACGGCCTGCGCGTCGCGGCGGCCGGGGGCGGCGGGCCCGTCGGGGTCCAGGCGGGCGTCCCACACCTCGTTGAGCCGGGCGGTGAGCCGTTCCGACAGCCGCCGGGAGTTGGCGAAGACGATCGTGGAGCGGTGCTCGGCGACGAGGTCGACGACCCGCTCCTCCACGTGCGGCCAGATGCTGGCCCGGCGCGGCTCGCCGGCCGCCAGGCCCGTCAGATCCACCGCGGCCGGGTCGGAGGTGCCGGCGTCGAGGTCGCTCATGTCGGGCACGGGCACCACGACGCGCAGGTCGAACTCCTTGGCCGCGGGCGGCTGCACGACGCGCACCGCCCGCCCGCCGCCCACCCAGGAGGCGACGGTCTCCACGGGCCGCACGGTGGCCGACAGCCCCACCCGCTGCACGGGCCCGCCCCCGGCGGCCGCCACGAGCGCGTCGAGCCGCTCCAGCGACAGGGCCAGGTGCGCGCCGCGCTTGGAGCCGGCCACGGCGTGCACCTCGTCGAGCACGACGGTGCGCACCCCGGCGAGCTGCTCGCGCGCCTTCGACGTCAGCAGCAGGAAGAGCGACTCCGGCGTGGTGATGAGCACGTCCGGCGGCGTCCTGGCGAACGCCCGGCGCTCCTCGGCGGGGGTGTCGCCGGAGCGGACGCCCACCCGCACCTCCGGCTGCGGCAGGCCGAGGCGGACGGCGGCCTGCCGGATGCCGGCCAGCGGGCTGCGCAGGTTGCGCTCCACGTCGACGGCCAGCGCCTTCAGCGGTGAGACGTACAGCACCCGGCAGCGGTGCGCCCGCTCCTCGGGCACCGGCTCGCTCGCGACGCGGTCCAGCGCCCACAGGAACGCCGAGAGCGTCTTGCCCGAGCCGGTGGGGGCCACCACGAGGGCGTGCTCGCCGCGGCTGACCGCGTCCCAGGCCCCGAGCTGGGCCGCGGTGGGCGCGGCGAACGCACCGGTGAACCAGTCGCGGGTGGCGGAGGAGAAGCGCGCCAGGACGGCGGCGGGGTCCGGGGCTGCGGCGGGGGGCTCGGCGCGGCGTCGTGGTGACACCCGGGCATCGAAGCACGCGCCACCGACACCCGCCCTCCCGCGGCCCCGGCCGGCCGTGGCACCCTCGCGCCATGCGGCTGAGCGACTTCTGGCGTCTCGTCGACGAGGAGTTCGGCGCGGCCCACGGCCGCTCCCTCACCGTCGACCAGGTCCTGCTCGCCCTCGGCGAGCGCACGCCGGTGCAGGCGCTGGAGGACGGCGTGGAGCCCAAGGAGGTCTGGTTCGCCCTCTGCGACGCGCTCGACGTGCCCGCCGAGCGGCGCTGGGGCCGGGAGCGGCCGAAGCGGCGCTGAGCCGCGGCGGCGCCCGGCCGGACGGCGGCGGTGACCTCGCAAACCGGTTCACCCCCCGGGGGCCCGCCGCTAGGGTCGAGGACCGTGACCAGCGCCGCTCCCGCCCCCGCGCCCCCGGCGCAGCGCACCCCGGGCCCGCTCGTCGAGGCGCGCGGCCTCGTCAAGGCCTTCGGGGACTTCACCGCCGTCGCGGGCATCGACGTGGCCGTGGCCCGCGGGGAGGCGTTCGGCTTCCTCGGCCCCAACGGTGCCGGCAAGTCCTCCACGATGCGGATGATCGGGTGCGTCTCCCCGCCCACGGCCGGCACCCTGCGCGTGCTCGGCGCCGACCCGGTCCGCGACGGCTCGGCGATCCGCGCCCGCCTGGGGGTGGTGCCGCAGCGCGACACCCTCGACGAGGAGCTCACCGTCCGGGAGAACGTCCTGGTCTACGCCCGCTACTTCGGCCTGTCCCGGGCGCGGGCGCGGGCCAAGGCCGCGGAGCTGCTGGAGTTCGCCCAGCTCACCGACCGCGCCGACGACAAGGTCGAGCCGCTCTCCGGCGGCATGAAGCGCCGCCTCACCATCGCCCGCGCGCTCGTCAACGACCCCGAGGTCCTGCTGCTCGACGAGCCGACCACCGGCCTGGACCCGCAGGCCCGGCACGTGCTGTGGGACAAGCTGTTCCGCCTCAAGCGCCAGGGCGTGACCCTCGTGCTCACCACCCACTACATGGACGAGGCCGAGCAGCTGTGCGACCGGCTCGTCGTGATGGACGGCGGGCGGATCGTCGCCGAGGGCTCACCGCGCCAGCTCATCGAGCGCTACTCCACCCGCGAGGTCCTGGAGCTGCGGCTGGCGGCCGAACCCGGCGGGGAGGAGGTGGCGCGCGCCGCCGAGGTGCTGGCGGGCGGCGCGGGGCGCACCGAGGTGCTGCCCGACCGGCTGCTCGTCTACACCGACGACGCCGACGCGGTGGCCGCCGAGGCCGAGCGCCGCGGCATCGCCGTCCTGTCCGCCCTCACGCGCCGCTCCACGCTGGAGGACGTCTTCCTCCACCTCACCGGCCGGACGCTGGTGGACTGATGGCCCTCCAGCTGTCCGCGCACCGCCCGCGGCCCGGCGCGGGTGTCGCGCGCGCCTACTCCTTCTGGCTGCTGAACTACCGCCGCAACTTCCTCGGCTCGGCGATCAGCAGCTTCCTCGCGCCGGCGCTGTTCCTGGCCTCGATGGGTCTGGGCCTCGGCTCCCTGGTCGACTCCGGCGCCGACCCGGCCCTGGGCGTGCCCTACGTCGCGTTCGTCGCCCCGGGCGTGCTGGCCGCCACGGCCATGCAGACCGGGGTGATGTGCTCGACGTTCCCGGTGATGACCGCCATGAAGTGGCAGCGGCAGTACCACGCGATGATCGCCACCCCGCTGACGGTCCTCGACGTCCTGCTCGCCCACCTGGCCTACACGGCCACCCGGGTCCTGCTGGCGGCCGGGGTGTTCCTCGCCGTGGCGTCGGCGCTGGGCGCGGTGCCCTCGCCGTGGGCGCTGCTGGCCCTGCCGGCGGCGGTCCTGACGGGGCTGGCCCACGCCGCACCCGTCGCGGCGTTCTCCGCCGGCCAGGAGACCGACTCGGGTTTCATCCTGCTCTTCCGCCTCGTCGTGACACCGATGTTCCTGTTCTCCGGCACGTTCTTCCCCGCGCAGGACCTGCCCGCCGGCCTGGAGCAGCTGGCGTACGCGACCCCGCTGTGGCACGGCGTGGACCTCAGCCGCGACCTCGCCCTCGGCGCACCGGACGCCGGTTCCGCGGTCCTGCACGTGGCGTACCTGGCGCTGTGGGCCGCGGTGGGCGCCGTCCTGACCCGCCGCACGATGGCACGGAGGCTGCTGCGGTGAGCACCACCACGACGGAGCGGCGCGCGCCGGCCGCGCTGCGGGCAGCGGTGCGTGCCGTGCCGTTCCCGGCCGGTGCGCACCTGGCGCGCCGGCTGCTGGAGCGCAACGTGCGCACCGCCCGCCGGTACTGGCTGCAGTTCGCCAGCGGGTTCTTCGAGCCGGTCTTCTACCTGCTCTCCCTCGGTGTCGGCCTCGGCGCCCTGGTGGGGGAGGTGGTGCTGCCCTCGGGCCGCGAGGTGCCCTACGCGGCGTTCGTCGCGCCGGCGCTGCTGGCCTCGACGGCGATGAACGGGGCGGTGTTCGACTCCACGTTCACCGTGTTCTTCAAGCTGAAGTACTCCAAGCTCTACGAGTCGGTGCTGTCCACGCCGCTGCGGCCGTGGGACGTGGCGGTGGCGGAGATCGCCTGGTCGCTGCTGCGGGGCGCCTCGGCGGCGCTCGCGTTCGTCCTCGTGCTACTGGCGGCCGGGCTGGTGGGGTCCTGGTGGGGGTTGCTGGCGCTGCCGGCCGCGGCCCTGGTGGGTTTCGGTTTCGCCGGTGTCGGGATGGCCGTGACGACGTTCATGCGCTCCTGGCACGACTTCGAGTTCGTGACGCTGGCGATCCTGCCGATGTTCCTGTTCTCGGCGACGTTCTACCCGCTGAGCACCTACCCGGAGGCCCTGCAGTGGGTGGTGCGGGCCACCCCGCTGTACCACGCGGTGGAGCTCGAGCGCGGTCTGCTGCTGGGGGAGGTGGGCTGGGGGCTGCTGGGCCACGCCGCGGTGTTCGCCGTCATGGGGGTGGTGGGCCTGCGGGTGGCGGCCCGGCGGCTGGA
>NZ_BAABIL010000752.1:0-2424 GCF_039542765.1 Kineococcus glutinatus | reverse complement strand
GGAGCGGTCAGCGGCGGTGGTCAGGCGTTGGTCTGCTGCGCCTCGGCCGCGGCGCCGCCCTCGGCGAGCTCCTCCGCGGGGGCCTCGCTGCCGCTGGCGGCCGCGGCCTCGTGGACCTCCGGCCCGGTGGCGGTGTCGGCCTTGAGGCCCTCGGTGCCGCCGGCCTGGATGTCACCGACGGGCGCCGGGTTGTCCAGCAGCTCCTGCTCCCAGGAGGCCAGCGGCTCCTCGCCCGCACCGGCGCCCCCGCCGTGGCGGATCTGCAGGCCCTCGGCGACGGCGTCGGCCACGACGCGGGTGAGCAGGCTGATGGCCCGGATGGCGTCGTCGTTGCCGGGGATGCGGAAGTCGACGACGTCGGGGTCGCAGTTGGAGTCGACGATCGCCACGACGGGGATGCGCAGCTTGCGCGCCTCGTCGACGGCGAGGTGCTCCTTGTTGGTGTCCACGATCCACACCGCGCTGGGCACCTTGGCCATGTCGCGGATGCCGCCGAGGGTCTTCTCCAGCTTGTCCTTCTCCCGGCGCAGGACGAGCAGCTCCTTCTTCGTCATGCCGGAGCCGGCGACGTCGTCGAAGTCGAGCTCCTCGAGCTCGCGCAGCCGCTGCAGCCGCTTGGCCACGGTGGAGAAGTTGGTGAGCATGCCGCCGAGCCAGCGCTGGTTCACGTAGGGCATGCCCACGCGGCGGGCCTGCTCGGCGATGGCCTCCTGGGCCTGCTTCTTGGTGCCGATGAAGAGGATCGAGCCGCCGTGGGCGACGGTCTCCTTCACGAACTCGTAGGCGCGGTCGATGAACGACAGCGACTGCTGGAGGTCGATGATGTAGATGCCGTTGCGCTCCGTGAAGAGGAAGCGCTTCATCTTCGGGTTCCAGCGGCGGGTCTGGTGCCCGAAGTGCACGCCCGACTCGAGCAGCTGGCGCATCGTCACGACGGCCATGGGTGTTCCTCCTCGTGCCCGGCCGCAGCCGGGTTCGGTTGTCGCGGACGGCCGTCCGGCCGCCGCCCTGGCCCCCGCGGGGCGCTCCGCCGCGGCCACCGCAGGAGGTGGTCGCGGACCGGGGAGCGCTCCCCGGGCTCCCCGGCGCGGCGGGCGCGGGCCGCCGTCCGCGGGCCCGGACGCGGGGACGCGAAGTCGCCCGGCACGTACCGGGCGCCCGTCTATCGTACGGGGCGTGAGCGGCCCCCTCCACACCGGCCCGTCCCGGCCCGGACATCCGCGGGCGGGCGGGCCGCGGCTCGTCGAGCGGATGCGCGGTTTCGGCACGACGGTCTTCGCCGAGATGTCCGCCCTGGCGGTGCGCACCGGCGCCCTCAACCTCGGCCAGGGCTTCCCCGACGCCGACGGCCCGGCCTCCCTGCTCGAGGACGCCGTCGCGGCGCTGCGCTCGGGGCGCAACCAGTACCCGCCGGGTGCCGGCGAACCGGAGCTGCTGCAGGCGGTCGCCGCCCACCAGCTGCGCTTCCACGGTCTGCGGGTGGACCCGGACCGGGAGGTGCTCGTCACCGCCGGCGCCACCGAGGCGGTCGCGGCGAGCGTGCTGGCGCTGTGCGAGCCCGGCGACGAGGTCGTGGTCCTGGAGCCCGCCTACGACGCCTACGCGGCCGTCGTCGCGCTCGCCGGCGGCGTGCAGCGCAGCGTGCCGCTGCGGCGCGGCGAGGAGGGGTTCGGGCTGGACGTCCCGGCGCTGCGGGCGGCCTTCACCGACCGCACCCGCCTGCTGCTGGTCAACACCCCGCACAACCCCACCGGCGCCGTGCTCGGTGCCGCCGACCTGGCGCTGCTGGCGGAGCTGGCGATCGCGCACGACGTCGTCGTCGTCACCGACGAGGTCTACGAGCACCTGGTCTACGACGGCGGTCGGCACGTGCCGCTGGCGGCCCTGCCGGGCATGGCTGAGCGCACCCTGACGTGCTCGTCGGCGGGCAAGACCTTCGCCGTCACCGGCTGGAAGGTCGGGTGGGTGCACGGGCCGGCCGAGCTCGTGGCCGCGGTCCGCACCGTCAAGCAGTTCCTCACCTTCGTGAACGGGGCGCCGCTGCAGCCGGCGGTGGCGCGGGCGCTGGCGCTGGGCGGGGACTTCTTCGCCGCGCTGGCCGCCGACCACCAGCGCCGCCGCGACCTGCTCTGCGCGGGGCTGTCCAGCGCGGGCTTCGCGCTGACCGTGCCCGCGGGGGGCTACTTCGTCGTGGCGGACCCGCGGCCCCTGGGGTTCGAGGACGGCACGCAGCTGTGCCGGCAGCTGCCGGAGCGCACCGGCGTGGTGGCGGTGCCGGTGTCGGCGTTCTGCACCCCCGGCGGCGCGGCCGCGGCGCAGGTGCGGCCGCTGGTGCGCTTCACCTTCTGCAAGCGCGAGGCCGTGCTCGAGGGCCTGCTGCCGGAGGCCGACGAGCTGGACTTCGACCCGGCCGCGGTGCTGCCG
>NZ_BAABIL010000751.1:0-791 GCF_039542765.1 Kineococcus glutinatus | reverse complement strand
CTCCGGTCCCCGGGCGCACGGCGCCACCCGCGCGGAGCCGCCGCAGGGCTGAGCCGGGCGCAGGGCCGGGCCCTGCGACGGCCGAGCGGGGCGTCAGCCGCTGCGGCGCTGCCGGATGAGCCGCACCGCCTCCACGGTCGGCCCCACGAGCGAGGCGGCGATCGCGACGGCGGCCACGACGTACGCGGCGTGCTTCACCCACGGCACCGAGTGCGCCGCGTAGCCGGTGAGCACCAGGCCTGCCCCCCACACCAGCGCGCCCACGACGTTGGCGGAGAGGAACTTCGGGTAGGGCATCCGCGCGGTGCCGGCCACGATCGGGGTGAAGGTGCGGATCCACGGGAAGAAGCGGCACGCCACCACCGCGCCCCAGCCCCAGCGCTCGTAGAACGCCTCCGCCTTGGGCAGGTGGTGCGCCATCCGCCCCGCCCGCTTGAGCACCCACGGCCGGCCCAGCCGCCGCCCGCTCCAGTAGCCCACCGCGTCCCCCAGGATCGCCGCCAGGGTCACGCCGACGACGAGGACGGTCACCGACACGGGGCTGTCGTCGCGCCCGGCGAGCAGCCCGGCGGCGAACA
This sequence comes from Kineococcus glutinatus, assembly GCF_039542765.1. Classification (NCBI taxonomy): domain Bacteria; kingdom Bacillati; phylum Actinomycetota; class Actinomycetes; order Kineosporiales; family Kineosporiaceae; genus Kineococcus; species Kineococcus glutinatus. Next base: position 213 of record NZ_BAABIL010000751.1, on the reverse strand, counting down.
GCACCGTGTCGCCGGGCAGGAAGAAGCCCAGCAGGATCCCGGACTCCGCGAAGATCAGGCCGAAGACGACGGCGTAGACCGCGACGGCGCCCACGTCGGGGGAGAGCACCCCCGCCAGCCACTCCGACACGGCGCGCCGCCCGGCTCAGCCGGCGCTGCGCCGTGCGCCGCGGCGCAGCGCCGGCGGCCCGTCGTGCAGCGCCGCCAGCTGCT
>NZ_BAABIL010000750.1:0-1633 GCF_039542765.1 Kineococcus glutinatus | reverse complement strand
CGGGCTGCGCGGGCTGCTCGCCTAGACTCGCCCTCCGTGAAGTCCTTCGACGACCTGTTCGCCGAGCTCAGCGACAAGGCCCGCACCCGCCCCGCCGGCTCCGGCACCGTCGTCCAGCTCGACGCCGGCGTCCACGCCATCGGCAAGAAGGTCGTCGAGGAGGCCGCCGAGGTGTGGATGGCCGCCGAGCACGAGGGCCCCGAGCGCACCGCGGAGGAGATCTCCCAGCTCCTCTACCACCTGCAGGTGCTCATGCTCGCGCGCGGCCTGACCCTCGACGACGTCTACGCCCACCTGTGAGCGCCGTCCCCGCCGCCGCGGGCGCACCCGCGGAGAACTCGCCGACGACCCCAGGAGAGCGTCCCGTGCTGCGCATCGCCGTCCCCAACAAGGGCTCGCTGTCGGAGGCCGCCAGCGCCATGCTCCGCGAGGCCGGCTACCGCCAGCGCCGCGAGGGCAGGGAGCTCATCCTCGACGACCCCGCCAACAACGCGCAGTTCGTCTTCCTGCGCCCGCGCGACATCGCCCTGTACGTGGGCTCGGGCACCCTCGACGTCGGCGTCACCGGCCGCGACCTGCTGCTGGACTCCCGCGCACCGGCGGTGGAGGTCCTGCCGCTGGGCTTCGCCCGCTCCACGTTCCGCTTCGCCAGCCGCCCCGGCACCGCCACCGGCGTCGCCGACCTGCAGGGCCGGCGCATCGCCACCAGCTACTCCGGCCTGGTGGGCAAGCACCTGGCCGAGCACGGCGTCTCCGCCGACGTCGTGCACCTGGACGGGGCGGTGGAGACCGCCGTGGCCCTCGGCATCGCCGACGTCATCGCCGACGTGGTGGAGACCGGCAGCACGCTGCGCGCGGCGGGGCTGGAGGTCTTCGGCGAGCCCGTCATGACGTCGGAGGCGGTGCTGGTGCGCCCCGCCGGCGCGGAGCCGTCCGCGGCCGTCGACGTCCTCGTGCGCCGGTTGCAGGGCGTCCTGGTGGCCCGGGAGTACGTCATCGTCGACTACGACTGCCCCCGTAGCCTCGTGGAGCGGGCCTGCGCCGTCACGCCCGGCCTGGAGTCGCCCACCGTCTCGCCGCTGGCCGACCCGGACTGGGTGGCGGTGCGGGCCATGGTGCGCGCCGGCTCGACGAACCAGGTGATGGACGAGCTCTACGACCTGGGTGCGCGCGCCATCCTCGTCACCAGCATCCACGCCTGCCGGCTGTGAGCGCAGCGGTGGACGGGGCGGTGGGCGGGGCGGGTGGCGGCGGCCTGAGCCGGGCGGAGGCCATCGCGCAGCTGGGCGAGCCGTTCCGCCCGCGCCGGGCCCGGGCGGTGGGCTACCCGCTGGCGGCGGCGCTGTTCGTCGTGTTCGCCGTCGTCGGGGTGGCGGTGCTCCTGACGGACTACCCCGGCTGGACCGTGCTGGACACCGTGCTGTGCACCGGGTTCGGCGCCCTGCTGGCCGCGGTGCTGCTGCGCCTGGTCGGCATCCGCGCGCTGCCGGGGCCGGACGCGCTGGTGGTGCGCAACGTGGTGTTCACCACCTCGGTGCCGTGGGCGTCGATCGTGGCGGTGCGCTTCGGCGGCGCGGACCCGTGGCTGCTGCTGGACCTCGACGACGGGCAGGCGCTGGCGGTGATGGCGGTG
>NZ_BAABIL010000749.1:0-3452 GCF_039542765.1 Kineococcus glutinatus | reverse complement strand
CGGGGCAGCCCGGCCAGGGCGCGGGGGGTGCGCAGCGCGAACACGTCGCGGGTCGCGCAGACCAGGCCGAGGCCGCGCAACCGGCCCACGAGCTGCATCGCGGAGATGCTGTCGCCGCCGAGGGCGAAGAAGTCGTCGTCGGGGTCGGCGGTGGGCGCGCCGAGGACGTCGGCCAGGGCGGCGGCGACCCCGACGAGGGTGCCACCGGTCTCCCGCTGATGGGTTTCCCGCCGATGGGTTTCCCGCCGACCGGCGCCGGGCGCGGGTCGGGGCCCGGCAGCGGCGGCGGGTGCGGCGGGAACCCCCACCGGCACCGCCCGGTGCCGCAGCAGCGCCGCCACCGGCGCCCCCGGCCGGGCGGCCAGCGCCGTCAGCACCCGCACGAGGCGACCGGGCAGCTCCGCGGCCAGCGCCGCGTCCACGGTGCCGGGGCGGTGCTCCACCTGCAGCGCGAACCCGCCGTCCGGCCCCTGCGGCAGCGCCGTCACCGTCACCGGGTAGTGCGTCGCGTCGTGCCCGCCCACCCCGGTGAGCGCCGGCGCGCCCGCCGGTGCGGCGTCGAGCAGGCCGCGGGGGTAGTTCTCCACCACGAGCAGGGAGTCGAACAGCGCCCCGGCACCGGCGGCGCGCTGGACCAGGCCGAGGCCGAGGTGCTGGACGTCCAGCAGCGCCGCCTGCTCCGAAGCGGTGCGGCGCAACACCTCCGCGCAGCCTGCGGCGGCCTCCAGCCGCACCCGCACCGGCACGGTGGTGATGAGCATGCCCAGCACGGCCTCCGCGCCGGGCACCTCCGCCGGGCGCCCCGAGACGGTCTGGCCGAACACGACGTCGTCGCGGCCGGTGACCTCCGCCAGCACCGCCGCCCACGCCACCTGCAGCAGCACCGCGAGGGTCACCCCCGCCCGCCGGGCGCAGCCCGCCAGCGCCTCCGCCACCGCCGCGGGCAGCACCTCCTCGACCACCACCGGTTCGGCGACCGCCGCGGTCCCCGTCCCCAGCAGCAGCGGTTCGGCCCCGGCCAGCGCCTCGCGCCAGACCCCGGCCGCGGCGTCGGCGTCGCGGCCGGCCAGCCAGCGCAGCACCGGGCGCAGGTCGGCGGGCGCGGGCAGGGCGGCGCCCGAGGGGTCGGCCAGCAGCCCCAGCAGCTCCGCCACCAGCAGCGGCGTCGACCAGCCGTCCAGCAGCACGTGGTGGGCCACGAGCAGCAGCCGGCAGCACGGCACGCCGCCGTCCGGGGCCAGCCGCACCAGCACCGCGCGCAGCAGCGGCGCGCCGGCGAGGTCCACCCCGCCGGCCAGCTCGACCCGTTCCAGGGCCTCCAGCGCGGCCCCGGCGGCGGCCGTGCCGCTGCGGGAGGTGGACCCGCCGCCCAGCGGGGTCAGGTCCACCTCCCGCAGCGGCACCGCGAGGGCGTCGGCGACGAGCAGCACCGGCGCGTCGAGGTCGCCCTGCCAGGGCAGCACCCGCAGCTGCGGGTGGCGGCGCAGCAGCGCGTCGAGGGCGGCGGCCACCCGCGCGGTGTCCAGCGGGCCGCGCAGGTCCAGCCGCAGGGAGGTCGTGTAGACGTCCGAGGCGTCGGTCTCGGCGTGGACGAGCATCCCCTGCTGGGTGGGGGTCAGCGGCCACACGTCGGCGAGGCGGGCACCGGCGCCGGCGGGGAGGTGCTGGGCGGCGGCGGCGCGGCGGCGCTCGTCGAGCACCACCAGCGGCACGCCCGCGCCGGTGTCCGCGCCGGTGTCGTCGCCGGTGTCGCCGGCCGCGGTGGTGGGCAGCGTCCTGGCGAGCAGGGCCAGCGCGGCGGGGGTGCGGCGCTCGAACACCTCCCGGGCGGAGACGGCCAGCCCGGCGCGGCGGGCGCGGGCCACCACCGCGATGGTGTCGATGCTGTCGCCGCCGAGGGCGAAGAAGTCGTCGGCCGGCCCCACCCCGCCGGGGGCGCGGGAACCCAGCACCTCGGCGAAGACCGCGCACAGCGCCCGCTCGGCCTCCCCGGCCGGCCCGGCGCGGCGGTCGTCCGGGGCCGAACCGGAACCCACCCCGGAACCCACCACGGAACCCACGCCGGAACCCGTCCCGGGGGCGGGCAGCGCGGCGCGGTCCAGCTTGCCGTTGCGGGTCAGCGGCAGGTCCCCGAGCACGACGAGCACCGCCGGCACCAGGTGCGCGGGCAGCACCGCGGCCAGGGCGGCGCGCAACGCCTCCGGCTCGACGGCGGCACCGGCGGCGGGCACGACGTAGCCGACGAGCCGGGCGGGGACCCCCGGGTCGTCGCGGCGCACCACCGCGGCCCGCGCCACCCCGGGCAGCTGCAGCAGGGCGCGCTCCACCTCGCCGGGTTCCACCCGGAAACCCCGCAGCGAGATCTGCTCGTCGCTGCGGCCCAGCACCTCCAGCACCCCGTCGGGGCGGCGGCGGGCGAGGTCCCCGGTGCGGTACATCCGCTCCCCCGGCCGGGACGGGTCGGCGACGAACCGGGCGGCGGTGGTGGCGGGCGCCCCGAGGTAGCCGCGGGCGAGCTGGCGGCCCGCCAGGTACAGCTCCCCCACCGCGCCCGTCGGCACCGGTCGCAGGAACGCGTCGAGCACGTGCGCGCCGGTGTCGCCGACACCGCGGCCCACGACGGGCTCGGCGGCGTCGGTGACCTCCGCCATCAGGGTGTCGACGGTGCACTCGGTGGGGCCGTACAGGTTCAGCACCCGGCTGCCGCTCGCCGCGGCGGCCTCGCGCATCCGCGTCCACAGCGCCGGCGGGAAACCCTCCCCGCCGACGACGGCGACCGCGGGCAGCTGCGGCAGCGCCCCGGTGGCGAGCAGGCCCGCCCACCAGGAGGGGGTGAAGTCGAGGTAGTCGATGCCGTGGCTGGCGACGTACCCGGCGAGGGCGTCGGCGTCGAGGTAGACGTCCTCGGTGAGCACGTGCAGCTCGTGCCCGGCGAGCACCGACAGCAGCGCGTCCCAGGAGGCGTCGAACGCGAAGGACGCCGAGTGCGCCACCCGCAGCCGCCGCGGCCCGTCCGCCGCCGCGTACAGCCGCTCGCGGTGGTGGGCGTGCAGCGCGGCCAGCGCCCGGTGCGGCACCGCGACGGCCTTCGGCTCGCCGGTGGAACCGGACGTGAAGGTCACCGCGGCCAGGGAGTCCGGGTGCGGCAGCGGCCCGGCGGCGGCGTGCGCCCGCTCGGTGAGCTCGCCGCGCACGGCGTCGTCGTCGAGCCGCACGAGCCCGGGCAGGTCGTGGCCGGCCAGCGTCGCGGCGGAACCGGAGTCCGTCACGAGCAGGACCGCCCCGGCGGCGCGCAGCAGCCCCGCCAGGCGGGCGGGCGGGTTGCCCAGGTCCAGCGGCAGCACCGCCGCCCCGGAGTCCAGGACGGCCAGGACCGCCACGACGGCGTCCGCGCCGCGGGGCAGCGCGACGGCGACGACGCGCTCGGGCCCGGCGCCGCGGGAGCGCAGCAG
>NZ_BAABIL010000748.1:0-3597 GCF_039542765.1 Kineococcus glutinatus | reverse complement strand
GAGCTGGCCGCCGCCGGCGTGCCGGCGCGCGACGCCACCCGCCCCCCGCTGCTGCGCCGCGCCGCCTCCTCGCCGTGGCAGCGGCGCTGGGGCGCCGGCCTCCTCGTCGGGCTGCTCGCCCTGGCCCTCACCCGCTGGGTGGTGGCCGCCGTCGGGCTGGGCCTGCTGGTCGCGGGCTGGGAGCGGCTGGTGGGCGGGGGCGCTGACGAGGGCCGCGGCATCGCCCGCCTGGAGGCGCTGGCGAGCTGGACGGAGTCGTTGCGCGACACCATCGCCGGTGCGGTGGGCCTGGAGCAGGCCATCCCGGCGACCGCGCCCTCGGCGGCCCCCGTGCTGCGCCCCTCGCTGAACCTGCTCGTGGACCGGCTGCGCATCCGCGAGCCGCTGCCCGACGCCCTGCTGTCCTTCGCCGACGACGTCGACGACCCCAGCGCCGACGTCGTCTGCTCCGCCCTCGTGCTCAACGCCCGGCTGCGCGGGCCCGGGCTGCGCGACGTCCTCACCGCGCTGGCCGCCTCCACCCGCGAGGAGCTGGACATGTGCCGGCGGGTGGCGGCCGGGCGCCGCAGCATCCGGCGCAGCGTGCGCATCGTCCTGGTCATCGTGCTCGGCGTCATGGGTGGTCTGGCGGTGTTCAACCGCCCCTACGTCGCGCCCTACGGCACCGTGAGCGGCCAGCTGGTGCTCGTCGCGGTGGGCGGGTTGCTGCTGGCGGGCCTGTGGTGGCTGCGCCGGCTGTCGCAGCCGCCGCGCACCGAGCGCTTCCTCGTCGACGCCGGCCGCGCACCCGGCCGGGTGCCCACCCCGGCCGCGGCGGCGCAGCGGGTCGCCTCGTGAACGCCGCGGTGCTCACCGGCGCGCTGGCCGGGCTGGGCTGCTACCTGCTGCTGCGGCTGTGGCTGCGCCCCCGGCCGGGTGTGGCCGTCCTCGTGGCGCGCATCGACGCCGGCCGCCGCTCCATGCGCGGGCACACCCTCAGCGACGCGCAGGCACCCGGCCCCGACCCGGCCGCCGGTGCGGGCGCGTCGCCGGCCGACGGGTTCCGGGCGTGGATGGCCCGCCTCGCCGACGCCCTGGAGGTGCTGGCCGCCGAGCGGGGCTGGCAGCTGCGGCGCACCCGCAGCGACCTGGCCGTCGTCAACCGGACGCTGGGCGCCTTCCTGGCGACCAAGCTCGTGGCGGGCGCGGTGCTGTTCTGCGTCGTCCCGCTGTGCTGGACGGCGCTGCGGACCGCCGGCGTCCCGCTGCCGGGCGGGGTGCCGCTGCTGCTGGCGCTCGTCCTCGGCGCCCTGGGCGCGTTTCTGCCCGACCTGGCGCTGCGCGGGGAGGCGGAGCAGCGCCGCCGCGACTTCCGCCGCGTCGTGGGGGTGTTCCTCGACCTCGTCGCGATGAACCTCGCCGGCGGCCGCGGCCTGCCCGAGGCGCTGCTGGCCTCGGCGACGGTCAGCGACTACTGGGCGCTGGTGCGCATCCGGCAGGCGCTGGCGAACGCGCGGCTGTTCGGCACCACGCCGTGGGAGGCCCTGGGCGAGCTCGGCCGGGAGATCGCGGTGGAGGAGCTGGTCGACATGGCCGGCGCGCTCGCCCTGGCGGCCGACGACGGCGCCAAGATCCGCACGTCGCTGGCCGCGCGGGCGGCCACCATGCGCCGGCGGGAGATGTCGGACTCCGAGGGGCAGGCGGGGGAGCGCTCGCAGTCGATGCTCGTGGCCCAGCTGCTGCTGTGCTCGGCGTTCCTGCTGTTCCTCGCCTACCCCGCCGTCGCCGCCCTGCTGGTGTCGGCGTGAGGGCCGCCAGCCCCCGCCACCCGGCCCGGCCGGGCACGGGCGGGACACCCGACGACACGACAGACCGCCTGCGCCGCAACGGCGCCGGCACGGACGCACCGGAGGTGCAGGATGGGCACGACCTTCCTCGGCAGGGCGCTGCGGCGCTCGCGGGCGGCACGGGCGCGGGGCGCCGCGGACCTGGGCGCCTCGGCGCTGGAGTGGGCGATCATCGCGGCGATCGTCGTGGTGGCGGCGTCGGTGATCGGCGGTGTCGTCTACGGCATCGTGCAGGACAAGTCCGCCAGCCTCACGGCGTGCGCGAACCAGGCCGTCAGCGCGACCTGCTCCACCGGCGGCACGGCGGGTGGGGGCACGACGCCCTGACCCCGCCGCGCGAGGTGGGCAGCACGTCGCTGGAGATGGCGTTCGTCGCGCCGGCGCTGCTGCTGCTGGTGTTCGTGCTCGTCCAGGCGGGCCTGTTCCTGCACGGCCGGGACGTCGCGCTGCAGGCCGCCCGCGAGGGCGTCTCGCAGCTGCGGCTGGTGTCGTCGCAGCAGCAGGCCGACGCCCTGCACGACGACGTCGAGCGGGGCGTGGTGGGTTTCGCGCGGGCGGTGGGGCGGGAGTCGCTGCTGGCACCGACCGCCACCGCCCGCTGGTACCTCGACGCCGACGGCGACGCCCGCGTCGAGGTCCGCGTCAGCGGGCGCGTGGTGTCCCTCGTGCCCGGCTGGGACCTCAGGACCGAGCAGACCGCCCACGGCGAGGTCGAGCGCTTCGAGGCCTGGCGGTGAGGCCGCCCGGCACCGGGGGAGCCGGTGAGGAGGGCAGCCTCTCGCTGGAGTTCGCCGTCGCCGCACCGGCCCTGGTGCTGCTGCTGCTGTTCCTGCTCGCGGTGGGCCGGGTCAGCGGCGTGCAGGGCACCTTCGACGCGGGGGTGCGCGACGCGGCCCGGGCGGCCACCCAGGCGCGCTCGGCGCACGACGCGCAGCAGCGCGCCCGCGCCGTGCTGCTCGCCGCGGTGGGCGGCGCCTCGCAGTGCGGGGGTTCGCTGGTCGTCGAGCCGATCGCGGTGTTCGAGCCGGGCCGGGCCGTGACGGTGTCGGCGCGCTGCAGCTACGGCGTGGCCGACCTGGGGTTGCCGGGGATGCCCGGCACCCTCACCGTGCGCGGCAGCTTCGCCAGCCCGCTGGACCCGAACCGGGGCGTGCGGTGAGGCGGGCCTGCCGGCGCGGGCGCGAGGAGGGTTCCATCGCACCGGCCGTGCCGGTCGTCGCGCTCGTCGTCCTGCTGCTGGCCGGCCTGGTGGTCGACGGCTCCCGGCAGCTCAACGAGCGGGCGCGGGCCGTGGCCTACGCCGAGGAGGCGGCCCGTGCCGGGGCGGCGGCGATCCGGCTCGACAGCGCCGAGCTGGAGCTGCTGCCCCGCCAGGAGGTCGCGGCGCGGGTGAACGGCTACTGCCGCGACGCGGCGGCGGCCGGGGCGCCGATCGAGAACCCCGACGACTGCTTCGCGGGCATCGAGGACACCGACCCCGCGCTGGGGACGCCGCAGCCGCTCGTGGTGGTGGCGCGGGTCCGCACGAGCATCCCCGCCGGGCTGCTCGGCATGGTCGGCGTGCGGCGGCTGGACGCCGCCGGCACGGCACGGGCACGGCCCTGGGAGGGCCTGGACGAGGAGGACCTGCGGTGAGGTGGTGGGTGGTGCCCCCGGGCGCCGGTGGCGCGCGCGCGGGCGCGGCGTCGGCCGCGGTGCTGGTCGTGGTGCTGGTCGTGGTGCCGGCCCTGGTGCTGACGGCGTGCTCCGGCGCCGGGGCCGACGTGCGCCC
>NZ_BAABIL010000747.1:0-570 GCF_039542765.1 Kineococcus glutinatus | reverse complement strand
CACCAGCGGCAGCAGCAGCGCCGCGTGCTGCTTGCACGCCAGCGCCACCGCCAGCGGCAGCACCGCCCACCAGGTGCGCCCCCGCGCCACGAGCAGCGCCCAGCCGGCCAGGCCCAGCAGCACCGTGGGCTCGGTCCAGGCCTGCTCCACGAGCGTCGTGCCGCCCGGGGCGAGCAGCAGCAGGCACGCGGCGGCCAGCGCGCGGGGCCGCCAGCGGCCGGTCGCGGCCACCAGCAGCGCGCACACCACCACGCCCAGCGCCAGCGCCCAGCGCACGTCCCCGGCCAGCCAGCGGCCCGGTGCGGTGAGCACCACCGTCCACGGCAGGTACGCGAAGGCGTCGGTGATGCCGGGGGAGCCGACCCAGCGCTGCTCGTACGCGGAGGTGCCCGCGCGCAGCCCGTCGGCGGCCTGCTGCAGGATCACCCAGACGTCGATGCGCGGGTGCGGATCACCCAGCACCACCGCGGCGGAGGACGCGGCGGAGGCGGCGACCGCCTCCGCCACCGCCGCGGCGGGGCCGTGCCGCCAGCGGGGCGCCAGCGCCCAGCAGAGCGCCGCGACCGCGCC
>NZ_BAABIL010000746.1:0-1678 GCF_039542765.1 Kineococcus glutinatus | reverse complement strand
GCCCAGCTCGTCGGCGGCCTCCACGGCGGTGCGCCCCGGCCGGCGCTGCAGCAGGGCGCGCTCCTCCCCGGCGCGCACGATCGCCCGGAACCGCTCCTGCAGGGCGACCTCGCACTCACCGGCCGCCGCGGCCCGCTCGGCCCGCTCGCGGTGCTCGGCCGCGGACAGGGCGGTGTCGCCGAAGACGGGGTGCTCCTCGGCGCGGGAGGCGGTCCGGCGCACCGGCCCCGTCACGAGGAGGACGACCACCACGACGGCCGCGAGCAGGCCCGCCAGCAGCAGCGGCCCCGTCCACCCCCCGCCCAGGCCGGGCAGGCGCACCCCCTCCAGCTGCTCCAGCAGCCAGTCCCAGGCGTCGCGGACCCAGTGCTGCTGCTGGTGGTACTCGCGCCCGGCGAGCTCGCGCGCGGCCCACTCCCTGGCCTGCCCGCGACCAGGCTGCAGCGCGCTCACCCCTGCTCCGGCGGACCGCCCGCGGCGGCGCGGTGCAGCTCGACGTCGAGCCCCTCCCGGCGCATCCGCAGGTCGATGTACAGCAGGGCCGTCACCGACGCCACGAAAGGCAGGGCGACGGTGTTGGCCACGGTGGAACCGACGCTGCCGATGGCCTGCTGCAGCACGACGGTGCCCGTCGTCGGCTCCGCGCCCGACGCCGACAGCACCCCCGTCACCACCCCCGCCAGCACGGAGAACGGCACCGCCAGCGCGGTGATCACCGCGTAGGCGATGAGCCAGGTCAGCAGCGTGATGCCCAGCACCCGCCACGTGCTCCCCCGCACCAGGCGCCAGGAGCGGCCCATCGAGCCCAGCACCCCGGCGCGCTCCAGCAGCAGGGCCGGTGCCGCCAGCGACCAGCGCACGTAGAGCCACGCGCCCACGGCGATCGCCGCGAGGGTGCTCACCACCAGCACCGCCACCCCCGCCCCGGCGCTGCCCGCGGCGATCAGGGCGATGCCCGGCCCCACCGCGAGCAGCGCCAGCAGCAGGCCCGGCAGCACCAGGAACACCGCCAGGGCCACCAGCGGCAGGACCCGGCCGCGGGCCAGGCCCCACAGGGCGCCCAGCCCGATGCGCTCGCCCAGCACGGCCCGGCTGACGGCCACGATGAGCAGCCCGTTGAGCACCGTCGTGGCGATCGACTGCAGCGCCACCGTCACGACGAACGCGGGCACCGAGCGGGAGGCGATGGACGCGAGCTGGTCGACGACGGCGTCCGTGGAGACCTCCCCCGCCGCGCCGAGCTCGGCGAGGTCGCTGGTGAGCAGCGCCGTGGGCACCAGGGTGAGCAGGGTGCTGAGGGCCACGACGATCGCCGACAGCCCCACCATCACGGGCGGGTTCTGCCGGAACGCGCGGAAGGCCCCGTCGTAGATCTCGCCGAGGCCCAGCGGCCGCAGCGGCACGATGCCGGGGCGCGCCGCGGCGGCCGGGCCCCACCCGGGCGGGGGTGGCGCCGGTGCGCCCGCGTGCTGCTGCGGGGACGCCCACTGCGGTGCGGGGCCGGTGCCCGGCTGCTGCCAGGGGCCGCCCGACCCCGGCGGCGGCGGTTCCTGCGTGCCCTCGCCCATGCGCTCCCCCGTGATCGCCCGACCTCTGCGCCATGGTGCCAGAGGAGCCGGGTGCCGCTGTACGTGCAGGTCTCGCGCGGGCAGACGGTGCTGCACCTGTCCGAACACCA
>NZ_BAABIL010000745.1:0-920 GCF_039542765.1 Kineococcus glutinatus | reverse complement strand
GGCGCGCCCGCCGCCGTCGCCAGCCGCGCCGCCTGCGCCGCGCGCACCGGCGGGCGGGTCTGGCCCGACGCGCTGGCCCACCCGGTGTCGGTGCTGGTGCTGCTCGCCCTGCTCGCCGACTCCCACGTCCGCCGGGCCCGCGGCACGCTGCGCTGGAAGGGCCGCCGGGTCGGCTGAGGGCGGCGGGGGGTTAGTGTTCCCGCCCGTGGCGCGGGTGGTCGTGGTGGGGGCGGGACTGGCGGGCCTGTCCGTCGCGGCGCGGCTGGCCGCCCTCGGGCACGCCGTCACCGTCTGCGAGCAGGCGGGCGAGGTCGGCGGCAAGCTCGGCTGGTTCTCCCGCGACGGCTTCTCCTTCGACACCGGACCGTCCCTGCTCACCCTGCCCGCCGTGCAGCGCGACCTGTTCCTCAAGACCGGCCGGCCGCTGGAGGACGAGCTCGACCTCGTCCCGCTGGACCCGCTGTGCCGCTACCGCTTCGCCGACGGCACCGAGCTGGACGTGCCCGGCGGCAGCACCCCGCGGGTGGCGGCCGCGATCGACGCGGCCCTGGGGCCGGGCACCGGCGCGCAGTGGACGGCGTTCCTGCAGCGCGCCGGGGAGATCTGGGACGTCGCCCGCGGCCCGTTCCTGGAGAACCCCCTCGACGGGGCCGGCACCCTGCTGCGGCTGGCGCGCGACACCCGCGCGCTGCGCACCGTCGCGCCGTGGCGCAGCCTGCGCTCACTGGGTGCGCAGCACCTGCGCGACCCCCGGCTGCGGGTGGTGCTCGACCGGTACGCCACCTACTCCGGCTCCGACCCCCGCCGCGCCCCCGCCGCGCTGGCGACGGTGCCGTTCGTGGAGCACACCTTCGGCGGCTCGTACGTGCGCGGCGGCCTGCACCGGCTCGCCCGGGCCGTGGCCGGGCGCGGCGCCGGGC
>NZ_BAABIL010000744.1:0-2781 GCF_039542765.1 Kineococcus glutinatus | reverse complement strand
CGGGTCGTCGTCACGGGGCGGGCGGTGGGCCGCGGCGGGCCGACGACCACGACGGGCAGCTGCGGCGGCAGCCCGGCGAGCAGGTGGTCCAGCAGGCTGCGCCCGTCGAGGGGTGCGGCGACCTTGTCGGGGCCGGCGCCGGCGAAGCGCCGCCCCGCGCCACCGGCCAGCACGACGACCACCACGCCGTCCCCGGCGCCGTCCCCACCCCGGTCCCCGGTCACGCCCACCCCCTCCGGCGGCACCCGCGGCCGCGCACCTAGCCCGAAAGGGTGGCCGGCGCCCCGGAGGCTCACCCCACCCGCCGAGGCGGCCGAACAACCAGTGGATCGGAGGAGCTCGCGCTCCGCTCCGCACCGCCGCCCGCCCTCCTGGAAGGTTGACATGCTCCGCAACCTGAGCATCAGAGCCAAGCTGCTCGCTCTCCTCGCCGTGCCGCTGGTCCTGCTGCTCGGCGTGGCGACCGTCCTGAACACCCAGATCTACCTGTCGGGTCGCGACGTGCGCTCGCTGGCGGTCTTCGGTGCCGGGGCCGACACCCTCAACGAGACGATGAACACCTACCAGGAGGAGCGCCTGCTGAGCGTGCGCTACCTCCTGGACCCGAGCCAGGAGCTGCACGACCAGCTCGTCGCGGCCCGCACCCGGACCGACGTCAGCACCCAGGCCTCCAAGCAGGTCATGGCGGACTCCGGTCTCGCCGAGCGCGAATCCCGCACGCAGGCCGCCATGGGCCAGGTCAGCGTGATGGTCCTGCAGCAGCTGCCCGTGCTGCGCGCCGCCGTCGACGCCCAGCAGATGTCGGCGTACCAGGTGATGACCCGCTACAACAGCTTCAGCGAGGGCCTCAGCAACCTGCCCTTCGCCGTCGCCAACGACTCCGAGGACCGCGACCTCGCCGACGAGCTGCGCAACTTCGGCTACATCGCCCGCGTCGCCGACGCGGTGACCCAGGAGGAGGTGGCCGGCCTCCTCGTCATCCGCGGCATCGACGCCGAGCTCGCCGCCGACGCCCGCCGCAACGCGGTCTACAAGCAGCAGCAGTACAGCGGCCTGTTCATCAGCGGCTCCTCCGAGGAGGAGGCGGGCGAGCTCGAGTCGGCCCTCGCGGACCACGCCGCCGAGCAGAGCGACCTGGCCGCCGCCCGGAAGATCTTCAACGGCGTCGCCGGCGTCGGCGGCCAGGTCGACCCGGAGCAGTGGATCGCGGCCGCCACGGCGATCGCCGACGTCTACCGCACCAAGTCCACCGACACCGCCACCGAGCTCGTCGACACCGCGAACGAGCGCGCCGCCGGCGCCCTGCTGAGCACCGTGGTCTTCACCGTCCTCAACGTCCTCGTCGTCGGCGGCGTGATCATCCTGGCGCTCCGCTTCGGCCGGGGCATCGCCCGCCGCCTGTCCCTGCTGGCCGCGGCCGCCACCGAGGTGCGCGACGAGCTGCCCCGCATGGTGGAGCGCATGCAGACCCCGGGCGAGGGCCCGGGCGTGGAGATCGTGCCCCTCGACGACGCCAGCGCCGACGAGGTCGGCCAGCTCAGCCGCGTCATCGACGACCTGAACAGCACCACCGTGCGCATCGCCGGTGAGCAGGCCGCCCTGCGCGCCTCCATCGCCGAGATGTTCGTCAACGTCGCCCGCCGCGACCAGACGCTGCTGGCCCGCCAGCTCGCCTTCCTCGACCAGCTCGAGCGCACCGAGGAGGACCCCGACACCCTCGAGGACCTCTTCACCCTCGACCACCTCGCCACCCGGATGCGCCGCAACGCGGAGTCGCTGCTCGTCCTGGCCGGCATCAACACGGGCCGCCGCCTGCGCCGCCCGCTGCCGCTGTCGGACGTCATCCGCACCGCGGCCGGTGAGATCGAGCACTACGACCGCGTGGACCTCGGCCTGCAGGTCGACCCGCCGGTCGTGGGGCACCTCGCCCTCTCGCTCGCGCACATGATCGCGGAGCTGCTGGAGAACGCCACCAACTTCTCCGACCCGTCCTCGCGCGTGGTCGTCGGCACCGCCGAGACCGCCACCGGCGTCCAGGTGCGGATCACCGACACCGGTCTCGGCATGAACGCCGAGGAGCTGGCGCAGGTCGCCGAGCGCATCCGCGGCGCCAAGGCCAGCGAGGTCGTCGGCGCCCAGCGCCTCGGGTTCTTCGTGGTGGGCCGCCTCGCCGGCCGCCTGGAGGTGGACGTCCACATCACCTCCGAGGAGGGCAAGGGCACCACGGTCGTCCTCGACCTGGCCCCCGCGCTGTTCGCGCCCGGCACCGTCGGCTCCGCCGCGCCCGAGCTCGACGCCCCGGCACCGGCCGCCCCGCGCGCCGACGCGCCCATCGCGCTGCCGCCGACCCCGGTCGTGCTGTCCGTCCCGACGTCCGGGCCCGCCCCCGAGGTGGTCGTGGAGTCCCGCCCGGGCAGCGCGCCGCTGCCGACCCGCACGCCGCTGCCGACCCGCAACCGCGACGCCGCGCCCGCGGCGACCGAGGGCCCCCGCGCCCGGTCGCTGCCGGACACCCCGGTGATGCCGGCCGTCGACGTGCCGCTGCCCACCGAGACCGGCTGGTCCCCGGAGAGCGTCCCGGTCGCCGCGGACGCCCCCAAGGCGATGCCGCGCCGCCGCAAGGCGGAGCCGGCCGCGACCGAGCCGGCTGCGGCGCAGGACATCCTGCCCAAGCGCGGTGGCAGCCGGCCGCGGCCGCGCCGGGAGTCCCCGGTGCCGCCGCGCACGGCGGCGGAGGCCCTGTGGACCACCCGCTCCCGCGCGCAGGCCCCGGACGCGCAT
>NZ_BAABIL010000743.1:0-1926 GCF_039542765.1 Kineococcus glutinatus | reverse complement strand
CACGACGCGCAGCCCCTCGCGGGGCACGTCCGCCGCGGCGCCCACCGCCGGCCCCGCCAGCCGCCGCAGCGGCACGCCGCCGTAGCGGGCCCAGTGCACCTCCCGGCGGCGGGCGTCGGTGGCGACGACGAACTCCTCCCCCGGCCCGACCGCGCCGGTGGCCAGCGCCTCGGCGGCCACCGCGTCCAGCGAGCACACGCCGTGGACCCGCGCGCCCAGGACGAAGCCCAGGGACAGGGCCGTCACCATCCCGACCCGCAGACCGGTGAACGGCCCGGGCCCCACCCCCACGGCGATGTCCGTGATCTCCGAGCGCTCGCGCCCGGCGCGCTCCAGGACCTCCGCCACCGCCGGCACCAGCGTCTCGGCGTGGCGGCGCGCCTCGGGGGAGCGGACGGCGGCGAGCACCCGCCCGGTGTCGTGGAGGGCGACGGCAGCCGCGGCGGTGGCGGTGTCGAGGGCGAGCAGGAGCACGGTGCGAGCCTACGGCGTGCCGCGGGCGCGCCCGCCGGTCAGGCCCCGGGCAGCTGCACCCCGCGCCAGCGCTCCCCCACCCCGCGCAGCACCACGCGGCGCGGCTCGTCCAGCTCCGCGGCCTCGTCCAGCTCCACGGCCTCGTCCGCGCCGCCACCCGGACCCGCCGCCGCGTGCCCGGTGCGGCGCCGCAGCTCCACCTCCAGCCGGGAGGCGGCCAGGTCCTCCACGAGCCCGCTGCCCCACTCCACGACCGTGACCGCCTCGTCGAGGGAGGTGTCCAGGTCCAGGTCGTCCAGCTCCCCCAGCCCCCCGACGCGGTAGGCGTCCACGTGCACGAGCGCCGGGCCGCCGACGAGCGAGGGGTGCACCCGGGAGATGACGAAGGTGGGCGAGGTCACCGGCCCGCGCACGCCGAGGCCGTCGGCCAGGCCCTGCACGAGGGTCGTCTTGCCCGCCCCCAGGCCGCCGGAGAGCACCACGAGATCACCGGCGCGCAGCAGACCCGCCAGCCGGCGCCCCAGCGCCCGCATGCCCTCGGCGGTGGCGACGGACAGCTGCTCGCCCACCGGTGGGACGCTCACGGGTGCCGCTCCAGCGGGGAGACCACCTCGACGGGGTGGGGGCCGGCGGCCGGTGCGCCCGCCGCGGCCCGCCCCAGCAGCGCAAGCAGCTGCGCGCCGACCACGTCCGGGTGCTCCAGCATCACCAGGTGCCCGGCGTCGCGGACGAGCACGTGCCGGCTGCCCGGCAGCAGCCGCGCGATCTCCTCGCTGTGCGAGGCGGGGGTCATGAGGTCGCGCTCACCCGCCAGCACCAGCACCTCCCGGCCGGCCAGCGCCGCCAGCGCCTCCCGCTCGTCGTGGGTGGAGAACGTCGGCAGGAAGTCGGAGATGACCTCCAGGTCGGTGCCGGTCACCATCCGGGCGGTGGCGCGCGCCAGCTCGTCGGAGACCGGGGAGGCGTAGGACCAGTGCCGCACGGCGCGCAGCTCCAGCTCCCCCGTGAGGCGGCGGCCGCGCTCCAGCAGCCGGGCGCGGCGGACCGCCAGCGCCAGCGCCCAGGGCGCCGCCCGCGCCACCCACGGCCCCACCACGGGCAGCCCGTGGTCCACGGCGGCCAGGTCGCCGGCGCTGGTGGCCACGAAACCCACCGCGCGGACCCGCTCGGCGACCAGCTCCGGGTGCGCCGCCGCCAGCGCCATGACCGCCATGCCGCCCATGGAGTGCCCCACCAGCGCCAGCGGCCCGGTGGGGGCCACCGCGTCGAGCACCCGGTGCAGGTCGTCGCCGACCTGGCGGATGGTGCCCGACCCGGCGGGCCCGCGCGCGGAGCGGCCGTGACCGCGGTGGTCCCACAGCACGGTGCGGTAGCGCTCGCGCAGCGCCAGCCGCTGGAAGTGCCAGGCGTCCAGGCTCAGGCCCCAGCCGTGGCTGAGCACGACGGTGAGGT
>NZ_BAABIL010000742.1:0-1627 GCF_039542765.1 Kineococcus glutinatus | reverse complement strand
CTGCGGGTCGCGGCCGCCGCGCTGCTGGTCCTCGCCGCGGCCTGCGGCTGGGACGTCGTCGTCGCCAACGACGCCCGCGCCCTGCCGCTGGCGCACCGGGTGGCCCGCGGCGCGCCGGTGTGGGCGGACATGCACGAGTGGGCGCTGGCGGAGTTCGCCCAGGACTGGCGCTGGCGGGCCCTGGTGCGCCCGTTCGCCGCGCACCTGTGCGAGCGCTACCTGCCGGCCTCGGCGGCGGTGAGCACCGTGTGCGAGCCCATCGCGCAGCTGTACCGGGACACGTACGGCGTGGCGTGCGCGGTGGTGCGCAACGCGCCGGACCCGGTGGACCTGGTGCCCTCGGCGACCGAGCCGGGGCGGGTCCGGCTGGTGCACAGCGGCAGCGCGGTGCCCGGGCGGGGGCTGGACACCCTGGTGGAGGTGGCCCGCGGCCTCGACGGGCGCTTCAGCCTCGACCTGTACCTGACGCGCGGCGGTGACGGCGGCCGGCACCTGGCGCGGCTGCGCGCGCTGGCGGCGGGGCACCCGCGGATCACGTTCCACGACCCGGTGCCGCCGGCGGAGCTGGCGCGGACCCTGAACCGCTACGACGTGGGGATCTACTCGCTGCCGCCGGCGAACCTCAACGCGGAGCTCGCCCTGCCCAACAAGTTCTTCGACTTCGTGCAGGCGCGGCTGGCGCTGGCCGTGGGCCCGAGCCGGGAGATGGCGCGGGTGGTGTCCGCGCACGGCCTGGGCGTGGTCGCCGACGACTTCTCCGCCGCCGCGCTGCGCCGGGCCCTGGAGGGCCTGGACGCCGGGTCGCTGGCGGCGGCCAAGGCGGCCTCGCACCGCGCCGCGGCGGAGCTGAGCTCGGCGCGGGAGCGCGAGGTCGTGCTGGAGCTGGCCCGCGGGGCGCTGGCCGCCGCGCCGGTGGGGGGAGGCCGCTCGTGAGGGTGCTCAGCGTCGTGGGCGCGCGCCCGCAGTTCGTGAAGCTGGCCGCCACCGCGCGGGCGTTCGCCGAGCGCGCCGGTGAGGTGGAGCACCTCGTGGTGCACACCGGCCAGCACTACGACACCGCGATGTCGGCGGCGTTCTTCGCCGACCTCACCATCCCCGAGCCGGTGGTGAACCTCGGCGTGGGCTCCGGCAGCCACGGCGTGCAGACCGGCGCGATCCTCGCCGGCCTGGACCCGGTGCTGGCGGACCTCGCCCCGGACTGGGTGCTCGTCTACGGCGACACCAACTCCACCCTCGCCGCGGCCGTCGCGGCGGTGAAGCTGGGGCGGCCGGTGGCGCACCTGGAGGCGGGGCTGCGCTCGCACAACCGCGCGATGCCCGAGGAGCACAACCGCGTCCTCACCGACCACGCCGCCGACCTGTGCCTGGCGCCCACCGCGGCGGCGCTGGGGCAGCTGGCCGCCGAGGGGCTGGCCGGGCGCAGCGTCGTCGTCGGCGACGTCATGGTGGACGTGCTGGTGCGCACCCTCGCCGCGGTGCGCGAGCACCCGCCGGAGCTGCCCGCCGCCTGCGGCGAGGGCCCGTACGTCGTGGCGACCGTGCACCGGCAGGAGAACACCGACGACCCGCGGCGGCGTCGAGGACACGCACGTCCACCCCGGCGGCCGCGAGGCGGCAGGCGAGCACG
>NZ_BAABIL010000741.1:0-1405 GCF_039542765.1 Kineococcus glutinatus | reverse complement strand
GTGCTGGGGGCCCTGCTCGTGGCGGCGTACCTCGTGTGGGTCGCCGTGCACAGCACGAGCGGTCACGGCAGCACCACGCTCATCTCCTTCCGGGTGCTGGACGACACCCGGGTGGAGGCGCGGTACACGGTGGCGCTGGAGCCCGGTGACACGGTGCGCTGCACGCTGGAGGCGCTGGACGCCCGGCACGGCGAGGTGGGGGTGCTGGAGGAGGACATCGGCCCCTCCGCCACCGGCTTCGTGGAGCGCACCACCGTGATCCGCACCACTGGCCGGGCGGTGACCGCGACGGTGGGGACGTGCCCCGTGCTGCCCCGCTGAGCCCCGGCCACCGATCCCGTGCCCGCGCGGCGCGCGATCGGCGTTCTGCCGCGGTCCGGTGCCGCCCCGGGCGCGGGATCCGCGTGCGTGGTGGAATCGGACGACTGCACACAGTACCCTCGACGGTTTCCGAGCCGCCCGGTCCGTGCTCACGGGCCGGGCGCTCCTGACGTCGGGGCGGCGCTGCACGGCCGACCGGGTCCCGCCGCACCGCGGGCCCGCACCGGCGCACGCCGGACCGACCACCGAGACGAGCAACAGGAGTGACCGTGAGCGAGACGACCAGCGGAAGCGTCACCTGGCTGACCCAGGACGCCTACGACCGGAAGAAGGAGGAGCTCGAGCACCTGTCGGGCCCCGTCCGCGCGGAGCTGGTCAAGCGCATCGAGGCCGCCCGCGAGGAGGGCGACCTCAAGGAGAACGCCGGCTACCACGCGGCGAAGGAGGACCAGGGCAAGCTGGAGCTGCGCATCCGCCAGCTGCGCCAGCTGCTGGAGACCGCCCGCGTGGGCGAGGCCGAGGTCGACGCCTCCGGCGCGATCTCCCCCGGCGTCGTCGTGACCGTGGACCTCGCCGGTGACGAGGTCACCTTCCTGCTGGGCAGCCGGGAGATGGCCGGCGACTCCGACATCGACGTCTACAGCGAGCGCTCCCCGCTGGGCGCGGCGATCCTCGGCAGGAAGCCCGGCGACGCGGTCAGCTACACCGCGCCCAACGGCCGGCAGATCCCCGTCACCATCAAGGACGCCAAGCCCTACACCGGCTGACGCCGGGCGTCAGCCCACCCCGAAACCCGCGGCCCGCAACCGCGCCACGATGAGGTCGCGGTGCTCGGCGCCGCGGGTCTCCACCTCCAGCCGCACCTGCACCTGCCCGATCCGCAGGTCCGGGTCGGTGCGGGCGTGGCCGACGTCGAGGACGTTGGCGTCGGCGGCGGCGACGTCCTGCAGCAGCCGCACGAGCCCACCGGGGCGGTCGGGGATGGTCACCTGCAGGGTGACGTAGCGCCCGGCGGCGGCCAGGCCGTGCTGCAGCACGCGGTGCAGCAGCAGCGGGTCGACGTTGCCGCCGGACAGGACCGCCA